>CAYVCH010000174.1:0-5495 GCA_964449755.1 uncultured Actinomycetes bacterium | reverse complement strand
TGGGGGACGTGCGGGGGGCGGGCCTGCTCCTCGGGGTCGAGCTGGTCCGGGACCGGGGGAGCCGGGAGCCGGCCACGGAGGAGGCCCGGGCGGTCCTCGAGGGCTTGAGGGACCGTGGGGTGCTGGTCGGCGCCACCGGGCCGGACGACAGCGTGCTGAAGATCCGGCCCCCCATGGTCTTCTCCCGGGCCCACGCGGACCTCCTGGTGGGGGTCCTGGACGAGGTGCTGGACGTCGTCGAGGCCTGACCCGAGCCGCCGGGCTCGTGCCGCTTGCACACGGAAGGTCTCGCGCTTGTGCAGGCGGCACCTTCCGACCCGCCGGGGCCGCGGCTACGATGCCCGTGCCATGCAGCTCGACCCCGAGACCCTCCCCGCCCTGGCCCGGGGGTGTGCGGTCCTGGGGGCGGGGGGCGGGGGCGACACGAACGTCGGGCTCCTCATGGCCCTCCAGGCGGTCCAGGACCACGGTCCGGTGCCCCTGGTGGACCTGGACGAGCTGCCCGACGACGCGCTGATCATGCCCTGCGGGGGGATCGGCGCCCCCACGGTCTCCATCGAGAAGATCGAGGCCGGCGACGAGGTCTTCCGCCTCAAGGACCACGTGGAGCGCCTCTGGGGCCGGCCGGTGGGGGCCCTGATGTGCGGGGAGATCGGGGGCTCCAACGGCCTGGTCCCGGTGGCCTGGGCGGCCCGGGCGAGGCTGCCCCTGGTGGACGCCGACGGCATGGGGCGGGCCTTCCCCGAGGTGCCCCAGGTGGCCATGGAGGTGGCGGGGATCTCCCCCAACCCGGGGGTCATGACCGACGAGCGCGGCAACGTGGTCGTCTTCCGGGCCGTCTCCGGGGAGTGGATGGAGCGGATGGAGCGGGTGGTCTCGGTGGAGTTCGGGGGGATGGCCTCCTCCACCGAGTACCAGATGACGGCGGCCCAGGCCCGGGGCGCCACGGTGCGGGGCTCCGTGTCCCTCGCCATCCGCATCGGGCGGGCGGTGCTCGGGGCCGCCGACGACCCCGTGCAGGCCCTGGTCCGGGAGGTCCGGGGCACCGTGCTCGTGGAGGGCAAGGTCACCGACGTGGAGCGGCGGACCACGGGCGGCTTCGTCCGGGGGGCCGCCACCGTCGAGGGCCTGGGGGCCGACGCCGGGCGCCTGCTCCGCCTGGAGATCCAGAACGAGAACCTGGTGGCCCTGGAGGAGGGCCGGCCCCTGGCCATGGTGCCCGACATCATCACGGTCCTCGACACCGAGACGGCCCAGGCCATCTCCACCGAGCGGCTCCGCTACGGGCAGCGGGTGTCGGTCGTCGCCTTCCCCTGCCACCCCATCTGGCGCACCGAGCGGGGCCTGGAGATCGCCGGCCCCGCCGCCTTCGGCTACGACTTCGAGTACGTCCCGGTGGAGGCCCTGGATGCCGCCCGCGGCTGAGCCCTTCCGGTACCGCCTGGCGGCGGACGTGGGCGGGACCTTCATCGACTTCGCCCTCCTCGACGAGGGCACGGGCGAGGTCTTCCTCGAGAAGCAGCTCGCCACGCCCTCCAGCCTGGCGGCGGAGTTCATGGCGGGGCTGGCCCGCCTGCCAGCCGAGGCCGGGGCCCTGGGCCGGATCGCCCACGGGACGACGGTGGTCATGAACGCCATCCTTGAGGAGCGGGGGGCGAAGGTGGGGCTCCTCACCACCGAGGGCTTCCGGGACGTCCTGGGCCTCGGCCGTGGTGGGCGGCCGGAGATCTACAACTGGCTCTACCTGCCCCCGGCGCCCCTCGTCCCGAGGTCCCTGCGGCGGGAGGTGCCGGAGCGCACGGGTGCCGACGGCTCGGTCCTTCACCCCCTCGACCTGGAGGCCCTGGACCGGGAGGTGGCCCACCTGGTCGCCGCCGGCGTCGAGGCCATCGCCGTGGCCTTCCTCCACGCCTACGCGAACCCCGCCCACGAGCGGGCGGCCGCCGAGCGGATCCGGGCACGTCATCCGGGCCTCGCCGTCTCGGCGTCCCACCGGGTGGCCAGCGAGTGGCGGGAGTTCGAGCGGACCTCCACGGCGGTGCTGAACGCCTACGTCCAGCCGGTCTTCGCCGCCTACCTGTCGGAGCTTTCGTCCCGGCTCGCCGGGGCTGGGTACCGGCGGCCCCTGGCCATCATGCAGTCCAACGGCGGGGTGGTCTCCGGGGCGCGGGCCGCCGAGGCGCCGGTCCACACCATCTCCTCGGGCCCGGCGGGCGGGGTCATCGGCGCCCACGCCCTGGCCCGCGAGCTGGGCCTGCCCAACGTCATCTGCGCCGACGTCGGCGGCACCAGCTTCGACGTGGCCCTCATCGAGGACGGGGAGATCGTGGAGCGGACCGAGACCTCCCTGGGCGGGCGCCCCGTGGTGGGGCCCACCCTGGACGTGGTCTCCATCGGGGCCGGCGGCGGGTCCATCGGCTGGGTGGACGAACGAGGGCTGCTCAGGGTGGGGCCGAGGAGCGCCGGCGCCGCCCCCGGCCCGGCCTGCTTCGGCCGGGGCGGCGAGGAGCCCACCGTCACCGACTGCCACGTGGTCCTCGGCCGCATCGACCCCGGCAGCTTCCTGGGGACACGGATGCCCCTCGCGCCGGAGCTGGCTCGCAAGGCCATCCGGTCCCGCCTGTCGGAGGCCACCGGGCTGTCCCTGGAGGCGGCGGCCGACGGCATGCTCGCCATCGCCGAGGCGAACATGACCTACGCCATCCGCACGCTCACCGTCGAGCGGGGCCTGGACCCCCGGGAGTTCGTCCTCCTGGCCTACGGGGGCGGCGGGGGCCTGTTCGCCGCCGCCGTGGCGGAGGAGCTGGAGGTCGGCAGGGTGGTCATCCCCCGGGGCCCGGCGAACTTCTCGGCCGTGGGCATCCTGCGGTCCGACTACCGCCACGACGTGGCCCTCACCCGGGTGCGGCCGGCCCGGGAGGCGACGGCCCCCGCCCTCGCCGCCGACCTGGCGGCCCTGGCGGCGGAGGCCGCGGCCGAGCTCGGCCGGTACGGGTTCGACCCCGCCGAGGTCGAGGTGCTGCCCCGGGCCGACGTCCGCTACGCCGGCCAGGAGCACACCGTCACCGTGGCCCTGGAGGCGTCCTGGGTGCGGGAGCCGACCGCCCTCCTTCGGGGCCTCCGCGAGCGCTTCGTCGCCGCCCACCGGCGCCTCTACGGGCACGGCTCGGCGGAGGCCGACGTCGAGGCCGTGACCCTCCGGTGCCGCGCCGTGGGCCGGGTCCGGACCCCCGCCTGGCCGAGGTGGCCGGTGGAGGCGCCGGGACGGCCCCGGGGCCGGCGGCCGGTCTACTTCCGCCAGGCCGGGGGGTGGACGGACGCCCCCGTCTACGACCGGGACCGCCTGGCCGCGGACCAGCGGGTCACCGGGCCGGCCATCGTCGAGGAGTGGTCCACGACCGTGGTGGTGCCCCCGGGCTGGGCGGCCGCCGTCGACGCCATGGGGAACCTGGTCCTGTCGCCGGAGGGTGGGCCGTGAGCCGGCGGGACGTCGTCCGGGCCGAGGTGGTCCGGAACGCCCTCACCTCGGCGGCGGTGGAGATGAGCAAGACCCTGGTCCGGACGGCCCACAACCCCCTCCTCTACGACGTCCAGGACTTCGGCCTCGGCATCGTCTCCTCCGAGGGGGCCCTCTGGGCCGAGGCCCCCGGCATCACCACCTTCCTCGGAGCCCTCCCCGACACCATCAAGGGGGGCATCGCCGTCCACGGGCCCGACGGCTTCGCCGAGGGCGACGTGCTCATCGTGAACGACCCCTACCTCACCGGCACCCACATCTCCGACGTCTGCGTCTACATGCCCGTCTTCTTCCAGGGAGAGCTGGTCGCCTTCGCGGCGGCCTGCGCCCACTGGGCCGACGTGGGAGGCAGGACGCCCGGTGGCTTCGCCCCCGACTCCACCGACGTCTTCCAGGAGGGGCTGCGCCTGCGCCACCAGCGCCTCGTGCGGGGCGGCGAGCCGAACCGGGACCTCTGGGAGGTGATCGAGGCCAACGTCCGCTTCCCCTCCCTCGTCCTGGGCGACCTGCAGGCCCAGGTGGCGGCGGCCCGCCAGGGCGTCGAGCGGGTGCGCGCGCTGTGCGCCAGGTACGGCGCGCAGGGGGTGCGGGAGGCCATGGCCCTCACGGTCGAACGCACCGAGGAGGCCGTCCGGCGCCGGATCGCCGCCCTCCCCGACGGGACCTACCGGGCCCGGGCGCAGCTGGACACGGACCCCGTCTCCGGCGAGCGCCCGGCCATCGCCCTCGCCTTCACCGTGGAGGGCGACCGCCTCCGGGTCTCCTTCGAGGGGACGAGCCCGGCCGTCCGGGCCCCCATCAACGAGCCCGCCATCGGCGCCCGGGCCGACCTCCGGGCCGCCCTGAAGGGCCTGCTCATGCCCCTGGACCCGGCCAACGAGGGCCACTTCGTGCCCTTCGAGTTCGACCTGCCGCCGGGGCTCGTGGTGAGCCCCGAGCCGCCGGCGCCCTGCGACTCCTACGGCTACGTGGGCGTGGTCCTCATCAACCTCGCCTTCGCCGCTCTGGCCCCGGCCATGCCCGACCGCTGCCCGGCCGGCGGCTACCAGCTCTTCGCCGTCTACCTCTACCGGGTGGACCCCCGGGACGGTCGGCCCTTCATCTTCATCGAGCCCATCGACGGCGGGGACGGGGCCCGCCCCTTCGCCGACGGCCCCACCCTGGTGTTCCTGGGGGACGGGGACGTCCGCTCCACGCCCGTGGAGGTGCTCGAGACCCGCTACCCCCTGCGCTGCCTCCGCTACGAGTTCCTCCCGGAGGTGGCGGGGGCGGGGACCTTCCGGGGTGGGTTCGGCGTGCGCCGGGACTTCCAGGTCCTGGAGCCGGGCACCTACCTCCAGGTGGTCATCGACGGGACCGAGGAGCCCATCGCCCGGGGCCTGGGCGGCGGCGCCGACGGTGGGCCGAGCGCCGTCGTCGTCCGGCCCGGGACTCCCCGGGAGACGGTGCTCCGGAGGCGGGTGTCGGCCTTCGGCCCCCTGGGCCCCGGGGACGTCGTCAGCGTGCGGAGCGGCGGCGGGGGCGGCTGGGGTCCACCCGCCCGGCGCGCCCCCGAGCTCGTCGCCGCCGACGTGGGGGAGGGCCTGCTCACGGTGGAGGAGGCCCGGGAGGTCTACCGGGTGGCGCTGCGCCCGGCCGGCGGCGCGTGGGAGGTGGACGCCGCCGCCACGGAGCGGCTGCGGGCGGCCCGCCCCTGAAGGGGACGGCCTTCAGGACAGCAGCCGGGCCCGACAGGCCAGCTGGAGGGCGAGGCGCTGGTCCGGGTCGGAGGGGTCGGCCTCGAGGAGCTCGAAGATCCGGCGGATCCGGTACAGCACGGCGTTGCGGTGGAGGTGAAGCCGGCGGGCGGCCCGGGTGGCCGACCCCTGCTCGTCCAGGTAGGCCTGGAGGGTGCGGACGGCCTCCTCGGACCGCCGGGGGCCGAGGGCCTCGAGGGGGGCCAGGAGGGCCTGGACGGACTCCCGGGCGCTGTCGGACC
>CAYVCH010000173.1:0-5510 GCA_964449755.1 uncultured Actinomycetes bacterium | reverse complement strand
GGTGGGGGCCCACGACCGGGTGACCCCGCCCGCCGTCGCCGCCCAGCTGGCCAGGGCCGTGCCCCTGGGGAGGCTGGAGGTCGTGGACGAGGCCGGGCACCTGGCCATGCTGGAGCGGCCCGAGGCCTTCAACGGGCTCGTGGCGGGCTTCGCCGCCGAGGTCCTCGGGGTCCGAGGGCGGTGGGCGGCACGGGGCGAGGGGAAGGGGCGAGGGTGATCACGGCGGTCCCCGGGGTCCGCGCGGGGAGCTTCACCGACCCCGTCGGGCTCACCGGCTGCACGGTGGTCCTGGCCCCGCCGGGGACCGTGGGGTCCGGGGAGGTCCGGGGCGGCGCCCCCGGGACCCGGGAGACCGACCTCCTGCGCCCGGGCATGCTGGTCCGGGAGGTCCACGCCGTGCTCCTCACGGGGGGCAGCGCCTTCGGCCTGGCGGCCGCCGACGGGGTCATGCGGTTCCTGGAGGAGCGGGGGGTGGGCTTCGACACCGGCGTGGCCCGGGTGCCCATCGTGCCGGCGGCCGTCGTCTTCGACCTGGCCGTGGGGGATCCCCGGGCCCGGCCGGGGCCCGAGGAGGGGTACGCGGCGTGCCTGGCCGCCTCCGACGTGGTGGAGGAGGGGAACGTGGGGGCGGGCACCGGGGCCACCGTGGCAAAGCTCCACGGCCCCGACCGTCAGGTGAAGGGCGGGCTCGGCACGGCCTCCGAGGCCCGGGGCGACCTGGTGGTGGGGGCCCTGGTCGTGGTGAACGCCCTGGGCGAGGTGGTGGGGGAGGACGGGGCCGTCCTGGCCGGCGCTCGCCCCGGCGAGCCCGGGGCCTCTCCGCCCTGGCCCGGCGCCACGAACACCACCCTGGCCGTGGTGGCCACCAGCGCCCGGCTGTCCAGGGAGCGCGCCCACCTGCTCGCCCTCGCCGGACACGAGGGCATCTCGGCCGCCGTGAGGCCGTCGCATACGATATGGGACGGCGACGCCGTGTTCACGCTGGCCACGGGGGAGGTCGAGGCGGACCAGGCCGAGGTAGAGGCCATGGCGGAACGGGTGGTCGCCCAGGCCATCCGGCGGGCCGTGCGGCTCGCCCGGAGCGTGCCCGGGGTTCCCGCGGCGGGAGACGCGGGCCGGGCGGGAGGGGGGTGACCCCGGTGGGGCGACGAGGCGTGAGGCTGGCGTGAGGACGCTGGAGGAGGCGGCCGGGGAGGCGGCCACCTGCACCAGGTGCCGTCTGGCCGCGGGGCGCACGCAGGTCGTCTACGGGGTGGGCAGCCCCCGGGCCGACCTCATGTTCATCGGGGAGGCCCCCGGCTACCACGAGGACCGGCAGGGGGAGCCCTTCGTGGGGGCCGCGGGGCAGCTCCTCACCCGGCTGCTGGAGGGCATCGGCCTCCGCCGGGAGGACGTCTACATCTGCAACGTCCTGAAGTGCCGCCCGCCGGGCAACCGGGACCCCTACCCCGACGAGGTCGAGGCCTGCACGCCCTGGCTGGAGGAGCAGATCCGGCTGGTGGACCCCCGGGTCATCGCCACCCTGGGAAACTTCGCCACCCGGTACGTCCTGGGCCGGCCCACCTCCATCAGCCGGGTGCGGGGGCAGCGGTTCCCCTGGCGGGGGCGGCTCGTCATCCCCACCTTCCACCCGGCCGCCGTCCTCCACGGCGGGGGCGAGGCCTCCTCCCAGATGGCCGCCCTGCGGGCCGACTTCCAGGCCATCCGGGAGGCCCTGGCGGAGGCATCACCGCCCTCCCAGGAGCAGCTCGGCCTGTTCTGATGCGCATCGAACTGAGGGCCGAGACGGCCGAGGACACGCGGGCCGTGGGGCGGGCGGTGGCCTTCCTGCTGCGCCCCGGGGACGCCGTCGCCCTCACCGGGGAGCTGGGAGCCGGCAAGACCACCCTGGTACAGGGGGCGGCGCGGGCCCTGGGGGTCCGGGAGCCCGTGGTGTCGCCCACCTTCACCCTCGTCCGTGAGTACCGTGGTCGGGTGCGCGTCTACCACGTGGACGTGTACCGCCTGGACCGGGTGCAGGACGTCCTGGAGCTGGGGCTCGAGGAGATGGTGGAGGACGGCGGGGTCCTCCTCGTGGAGTGGGGGGACGTGGTGGAGGGGCTCCTGCCCGGGGATCGCCTCCAGGTGGAGCTGACCCGGCTCTGGGAGGGGGAGGCCCGTCGGCTGGTGGTGACGGGCAGGGGCGGCTCGTGGCAGGCGCGGTGGCCCGAGCTGGAGCGGGCCCTCGCGCCCTGGAGGGCAGATCTGGGCGGCGAGCCCGGGGTGGGGGGCGCCGGGACGGCGCGGGAGGCGGCGCCGTGATCGTCCTCGGCATCGAGACCTCCACCCCCTGCACCTCCGTGGCCCTGGGGACGGAGCGGGAGATCCTGGCCGCCGTCTCCCTGACGGGGCGGGCCAGGCAGGAGGCGGTGGCGCCGGTCCTGGAGCGGGTCCTGGGCTGGGTCGGCCTCGACCTCAGGGCCGTGGGGGGCGTCGTCGTGGGCATCGGTCCCGGCCTGTTCACCGGCCTCCGGGTGGGCGTCGCGACCGGCAAGACCCTGGCCCAGGTCCTGGGCGTGCCCATCGTCGGACTCACCTCCCTGGACGCCCTCGCCTTCGCCGTCCGCCTCACCCCCCGCCTCGTGGTGGCCGTGGTCGACGCCCGCCGGGGCGAGGTCTTCTTCGCCGTCTACCGCCCGGTGCCGGGTGGGGTGGTCCGCGAGAGCGACTACCGGGTGGCCTCGCCGGCTCACCTGGTGGGTGAGCTGGAGGCCGTGCCGGGGGACCTGCTGCTCGTCGGCGACGGGGCCCTCCGGTACCGCCAGACCATCGCGGCCCTGGGCGGACGGGTAGAGTTCGCCTCACCGGCGTTCGCCTTCCCCCGGGCGTCGTCCCTGGTGGAGCTGGCGGTGCCGCGCCTGCTGCGGGAGGAGCACGACCGGCTGTTCGACGTGGTGCCCCTGTACCTGAGGAAGTCGGATGCGGAGATCGCTTGGGACGAGCGACGTCGAGGCGCCTAGGCTCGAGGTGACGCGCATGCGCCGGCGGCACCTGCGCGGCGTGATGGCCATCGAGCGGCAGGTCTACCCGCGTCCGTGGAGCCCCAGCCTGTTCGTGGCCGAGATGGCCGACAGCGCCAACCGGTGCTACCTGGTGGCCCGCCTGGGCCGGCAGGTGGTCGGCTACGGCGGGCTCATCTGCTACGGGGAGGAGGCCCACATCACGAACATCGCGGTGGACCCCATGCACCACCGGCGGAAGATCGGCAGCCGGATCCTCCACGACCTGGTCGTGGCGGCCATCGAGATGGGGGCCGAGGCGGTCTCCCTGGAGGTCCGGGTGTCCAACTGGGGCGCCCAGCGGCTGTACGGGCGGTTCGGGTTCCGCCCCGTGGGGGTGCGCCGCAACTACTACCAGGAGGTGGGGGAGGACGCCCTCGTCATGTGGCTGGACGGGATCCGGACCCCCGAGTTCGCCCGGCGGCTGGAGGCCATCTCGGCCTCCCTGCCGGAGGCGGTCCGGCCGGGGTAGCCGGGGGGCAACCGCCCGGGCCCGGAGAGGAGGGGGAGGGAACCGCGGGTGCTGGTCCTCGGCATCGAGACCTCGTGCGACGAGACGGCGGTGGCCGTCGTCGAGGACACGTTCACCGTCCGCTCCAACCTCATCGCCGCCCAGACCGACCTCCACCACCGTTACGGGGGCGTGGTCCCGGAGCTCGCGTCCCGGGCCCACGTGGAGGCCCTGAACCCCCTGATGGAACGGGCCCTGGAGGAGGCCGGCGTCTCCTTCCGCGACCTCGACGGCGTGGCGGTCACCGTGGGCCCCGGCCTCGTGGGCGCCCTCATGGTCGGCCTGGCGGCGGCCAAGGCCGTCGCCATGGCCACCGGCGCCGCCCTCATCGGCGTCAACCACCTGGAGGGGCACGTGTGGGCCAACTTCCTCGAGCACGGGCCACCTGAGCCCCCCTACGTGGCCCTCGTCGTGTCCGGCGGGCACACGATGCTCGTCCACATGCCCGAGGAGCACCGCTACGAGGTGCTGGGGGAGACCCTGGACGACGCGGCGGGGGAGGCCTTCGACAAGGTTGCCCGCCTCATGGGCCTGGGGTTCCCCGGCGGGCCCGCCCTGGACCGGCTGGCCCGGGAGGGGGACCCCGCGGCCGTGCGCCTCCCCCGGGCCATGGCCGACTCGGGGGACTACGACTTCTCCCTGTCGGGGCTGAAGACGGCCGTGCTCCGGTACGTCCGGGGCGAGCGGGCGGCCGGGCGGGAGGTCCACCTGCCCGACCTGGCCGCCTCCTTCCAGGAAGCCGTCGTGGACGTGCAGGTCGCGAAGACCCTGGCCGCGGCGGAGGAACGGGGGGTCGGGACCATCCTGCTGGGGGGCGGCGTGGTGGCCAACACGCGCCTCCGCCAGCGCATGCGAGCCGAGGGGGAGGCGGCCGGGTTCCGCGTCCTGTACCCGTCGCCCGCCCTGTGCACGGACAACGCCGCCATGATCGCCTGCGCGGGCTCCTCCCGCCTGGCCCGCGGGGAGCGCACGCCCCTGGACGTCGCCGCCGACGCGAACCTCAGGCTGGCCCCGTGACCACGGTCCTGGTCACGGGCGGCGCGGGGTTCATCGGGTCCCACCTGTGCGACCGGCTGCTGGCGGAGGGCCACCGGGTGGTGGCCCTGGACGACCTCACCACCGGGCACATCGCGAACCTCTCGGAGGCCCGCGGCTACCGGAAGGCCTTCACCTTCTTCAACATGGACATCCGGGCCGAGGGCATGCGGGCCCTCTTCGAGCGCCACCGTCCGGAGTTCGTCATGCACCTGGCGGCCCAGGCGGGCGTGCGCCCCTCCCTGGAGGACCCGGTGGAGGACGCCAGCGTGAACGTGATGGGCCTGCTGAACGTCCTGGAGTGCTCTGTGGCGGTGGGGGTGCGAAAGGTCGTCTACGCGGCCTCGGGGGGGACCCTCTACGGGGAGCCCCGGCGCATCCCCGTCAGGGAGACGGCCGCCTCCGGCGCCCGGCCCGTCTCCCCCTACGGGATCAGCAAGAAGGTGGGCCTCGACTACCTCGCCTACTACGAGCGGTACCGGGGCCTGGACTTCACCGCCCTGGCCCTGGGCAACGTCTACGGTCCCCGCCAGGACCCCACCGGGGAGGCGGGGGTCGTGGCCATCTTCGCCGCCCGGATGCTCGCCGGGGAGCCGCCGACGATCTTCGGCGACGGCAACCAGACCCGGGACTACGTGTTCATCGACGACACGGTCCACGCCTTCGTCCTCGCCATGGAGCGGGGGTCGGGCCGGCTGGTGAACGTCGGCACCGGCCTGGAGACCTCCGTCAACGGCCTGTACCGGATGCTCGCCGGCCTCACCGGCTTCCGGGGGCAGCCCTCCTACGGCCCGCTGCCACCGGGGGAGGTCCGCCGCATCGCCCTCGACCCCTCCCTGGCCGCCGAGGTCCTGGGGTGGCGCCCCTGGACCCACCTGGAGGACGGCCTGGCGGAGACCGTGGCCTACATGAAGGGGATCTAGGAG
>CAYVCH010000172.1:0-5568 GCA_964449755.1 uncultured Actinomycetes bacterium | reverse complement strand
TGACCGGAAGGAGGTGGCGATGGCCGTCCCCAGGATGGACCTTACGAGCTTCGTGGGCAAGCTCCTCGCCGAGGAGGAGACGGACGTCCTGAAGGAGGGGATCCGGGTCCTGGCCCAGGCCCTGATGGAGGCCGAGGTCTCGGCCAAGCTCGGGGCTGAACGCTACGAGCGCTCGGAGGGCCGGGCCGGGTACCGGAACGGCTACCGCACGAGGACCTGGGACACCCGGGTGGGGACCACCTGACTCCGGATCCCCAAGGTGGTCCCCGGGACCCAGCACCCCTCCCTCCTGAAGCCCCGCCGGCGGGCCGAGCGGGCCCTGGCGGCGGTGGTGAAGGAGCCTTGCGTGAAGGGGGTCTCCACCCGCAAGGTGGCGGGCCTGGTCCGGGCCCTGGGGATGGAGGGGGGAGCGAGGTCTCCAGGATCTTGAAGGACCTCGACTCCGAGGTGGAGGCCTTCCGGAGCCGCCCCACCTGCGGGGAGCACCCCTACCTCTGGCTGGACGCCTCCTGCGTCCGGGAGGACGGCCGGGTGGTCTCCATCCCTGCGGTGGTGGCGGTGGGGGTGTCCTCCGACGGCCGCCGGCGGGTGCTCGGGGTGGACGCGGGGCCCTGCGAGGACGAGGCCGCATGGCACCTCCTTCCTCCGCCAGCTCGTGCGCCGGGGGCTCAAGGGGGTCAAGCTCGTGGTCACGGGCGCCCACGTGGGGCTCCAAGCGGGCCATCGCCAGGGTCCTCCCCGGGGCGGCTTGGCAGAGGTGCCGGGTCCAGGCCATGCGGAACCTCCTGGCCACCGTGCCCAAGGGGGCCCAGGAGGCCGCATCGGCGGTGGTCCGCACGATCTTCGCCCAGCCCGACCACCCGAGCGCCCTGGCCCAGCTCCACCGGGTGGCGGAGGGGCTCCGGGGGAGGTTCCCCCGGGCCGCCGAGCTCCTCGAGGAGGCCGCAGGTGACGTCCTGGCCTACCTCCACTTCCCCGAGGAGCACCGCCGGAGGCTCCATTCCACCAACACCCTGGAGCGGCTCCACAAGGAAGTGAAGCGCCGGTCCCGGGTGGTGGGGGATCTTCCCCGACCGGGCCGCCCTGCTCCGGCTCGTGGGCATGGTCCTGGCCGAGCAGGACGACGAGTGGGCGGTGGCGGAGCGGCGGCACTGAAGCCGAGGGGTCCATGCGCAAGCTCGCGGAGCCTGAAGGAGGTGCGGAGCGGCACGAGCTCGTGGCGATGATCGCCTAAGGATCTGGAGGCCGGAGGACGGGTGGACGATGGCCGGATTTCCACCACTTGACGGGACGCGGCCAGCGGGGTGCGCAGCACGCGGGCACGGTGCCGCCGCCGACGGGCCGCTTGGATGTGATCGCGACCCGCGTCCGCGATGTCGGTGGCCCCTACTATCCTTTCCGCGATGGCGTTCACCGCGGACGACCTGCGAGCCTTCCTCCGAGCCCTGGATCGGGACCCCGAGGCCAGGGCCCATCTGGCGCGGCTCGTCGCGGAGCACCAGCTCCGTGAGATCCGCGATGAGATCCACGCCCTGGCCGAGGCCCAGCGCCGCACCGAGGAGCGGCTGGAGGCCCTGGCCGAGGCCCAGCGCCGCACCGAGGAGCGGCTGGAGGCCCTGGCCGAGGCCCAGCGCCGCACCGAGGAGCGGCTGGAGGCCCTCGCCGAGGCCCAGCGGCGGACCGAGGAGTCGCTCCGCTCGCTGAGCGAGACGGTCGGCAGGCTCGCGCACGATGTGGCGATCCTCAAGGGGAGGAGCCTCGAGACGCACTACCTGCTTCACGCCGACGGCCTGTTCGGCGCCATCGCGAGGGGCATCCGCGTGCTGGACGGTCCGGCCAAGGAGGCCGTCCTGGGCCCGGCCATCGACGCCGGTCGCCTGAGCCCCGAGGAGGCCGTCGACGTCCGGAGGGCCGACGTCCTCGCGGTGGGCAGGAGGGAGGGGAGCGAGGTCTACCTCGTGGCGGAGGTCTCGTGGGCCATCGAGCAGGCCGACGTCGAGCGGGCCCGGGATCGCGCGGCCTTGCTGGAGCGGGCGGGCGTCCGGGCCCTCCCAATCGTGGCGGGCCAGGTGATCCACCCCGAGGTCGACGAGGTCGCCCGGGCCTCCGGCGTGTGGCGCGTGCTGGACGGGGCCGTCCGCGAGCCGGCGGCGTGAGCGAGGTCGGTCGCAGGGGCCGGGCGGGTCACCGCGAGTTCCCGGCCAGCCTTCCAACGGTCCGACTCGGCGACCTCCGCCTGTCGGCAGGGTGACCTCCGGCTGCTGCTCGCGGGAGGCGCCGCCCCGGCCGGCTGAACGTGGGTCGGCGGTCAGACGAGCCGGGCGACGGGGGACCGGGGAGCGCTCACGTCGATCACCCCGAACCGTACGGCCTGGCCCCGACCCCACCGCAGCACCCCCGCCAGGGCCGCCACCTTCGCCCGGGCCCCCGATGCCGGACCGAAGACGACTCGCGTCCCCGTCCGCATCCGCAGCTCCAGGTCCCCCTCGGGCCCCACCACGACCCGACGGACCTCGGCGCGCAGCCCCGCCGGCATGGCAGCCAGCACGGCCGCCGGCGGTCCCAGGGCGGCCCGGGGCCCGCCCCGGGAGGCCAGGTCGGCCCCCGCCACGATCCGGGGGAGGCCCGGATCACCGGCCACGACCTCCAGGGGGGTGCCGTCGGCGGCCACCAACAGCAGCCCCGCGTCGGCCTCGGCGACGGCCACCGGGCGGCGCTCGCGAATCCGCAGGATCACCGTGGCCGGCAGGGACCGGCGCACGCTGGCGTCGGCGATCCAGGGGTTCGACTCCAGCCTGGCCTCCACCGCCCCGGCCGAGAGCAGCAGCACGTTGTCCCCGGGGAGAAGCCCCGAGAGGCGAACGACCTCGTCCCGGGACAGCCGTGAAGCCCCCACCACCCGCACCGTCTCCAGCCCGAACAGGGGGGAGCCGGCGACCCCCGCCAAAGTCACGGCGGCGGTCACCCCCGCCACCGCCAGGGCAAGCGCCCGCTGCCAGGGCCCTCTCGCCCCGCTCCGCCTGCGGCCCGGCAGGTCAGCGAGGGACGAGGTCGAAGTGGCCGACAAGGTGCACCTCCGGTTCGAGGTGGACGCCGGTGCGGGCGGCCACCAGGTCCTGGACGGCCCGGATGAGGGCCGCCACGTCGGCGGCCCGAGTCCCCGGCGCCGCCACGATGAAGTTGGCGTGCTTCGCGGAGACCGAGGCGCCACCCACCGACAGACCCTTTCCCCCGGCCGCCTCGATGAGACGGGCCGCAGCGTCGCCCGGCGGGTTCTTGAAGACGCTCCCGCAATTGGGCTCGGCCAGGGGCTGGGTTCGGCGGCGCCACGCCCGGGCCTCGTCCATCCGAGCCCGGATCTCGTCCCGGCTCCCCGGGGTCAGTCGCACCGTGGCGGCGGTCACCACGGCGTCGTCGGAAAGGGCCGAACGCCGGTAGCCGAGGCCGAGGGCCCCGGGGTCCAGGCCCTCGGACCGGGCCGAGGACAGGGAGAACACCTCCACCCGCTCGAGCACGTCGGCCAGCTCCCGGCCGTGGGCCCCGGCATTCATCCGCACCGCCCCCCCCAGGGAGGCCGGGATGGCCGCGGCGAACTCCAGTCCCGACAGCCCGTGGGCCAGGGCGATCCCGGCCAGGGCCGGCAGGGCCATGGCGCCCCCAGCGGAGAGCCGCTCGCCCTCCCTGGCCGCCCACCGGAACGCGCGCCCCAGCCGGAGCACGATCCCGGGGAACCCGGCGTCCGATACCAGCAGGTTCGACCCCTTGCCCACGACCAGCACCGGCAGACCGGTCTCGGCCACGGCCGCCGCCACGGCGGCCAGGTCCTCCTGGGACTCCGGCTCCAGGTACAGGGCAGCGGGCCCCCCGACCCGAAAGGTCGTGAGCTGGGCGGTGGGGACCCCCCGGCGGACCCGCGCCCCGGCGACGGCCCGAAGGATGGTCTCGGCCCGCGCCAGCGCCGCCCCCACCACCCCGGCCTCCGGGGAGGCCCCGCCCCCGGCCCTGCTCACGCCGATCCCTCCAGCCGGTCCAGGGCCTCCTCCGCGACCATCGTCACGTCGCCGGCGCCCAGCGTGAGCACCAGGTCCCCCTCCCGGACCTCCCGGACCAGATAGTCCACCACGTCCCGCCGCCGCGGGAGGTAGGCGACACGCTTCCCGGGGGCCGCCGACGTCAGCGCGTCCACCACGAGCTTCGCCGACACGCCGGGGATCGGGTCCTCTCCCGCTCCGTACACGTCCGTGATCACCACGACGTCCGCGCCGGCCAGGCTCTCCCCTAGCTCCCGCCACAGCGCCCGGGTGCGCGTGTACCGGTGGGGCTGGAAGACCGCCACCACCCGCCGGGAGCCGTCCCGCCGGGCCGCCCGCAGGGTGGCCCGCACCTCCGTCGGATGATGGGCGTAATCGTCCACGAACTCAGCCCCCCGAGCGACCCCCCGCCGCTCGAACCGGCGCCGCACGCCGGTGAAGCCTGCCAGGGCCTCCCCCGCCTCCCGGGGCCCGACCCCCACGAGGCCGGCGGCCAGCACCGCGGCGGCCGCGTTGAGCAGGTTATGGGCGCCCGGGAGCTGCAGGCGCAGGCCCACTCGCTCGCCGCTCGGGAGCCGCAGCTCGCCCGACGCGGGCCACGGGCTCGCCACCTCGACGACAGCCTCGTTCTCCCCCGACGTCCCGAAACGCAGGCCGTGACGGCCGGCGATCTCCAGGGCAGCCCGGGCGCCGGGGTCGTCCCCGCAGAGGACGACCTGATCGCTCTGGGCGATGAACCGGGCGAAGGCGGCCTCGATCTCCCGGCGGCCCCCCCGGTAGAAGTCCAGATGGTCCTCCTCCACGTTGGTGACCACCGCCACGGCCGGCCGCAGCAGCAGGAAGGAGCCGTCGCTCTCGTCGGCCTCCGCCACGAACAGGTCGCCGGTCCCGGCCCGCGCACCGGAGCCGATCTCGTTGAGGTCCCCACCGACCACGAAGGTCGGCGCGAGGCCCGCCCGGTCCAGGACCACCGACAGCATGGAGGCCGTCGTCGTCTTCCCGTGGGTCCCCGAGACGGCCAGGATCCGCCGACCCATCGCCAGCGCGGCCAGCACCTGGGCCCGGGCCAGGACCGGGATCCCGCGCCGGCGGGCCGCCACCAGCTCCGGATTGCGAGGGGGGATGGCGGAGGAGATCACGACCACGTCGGGGTCGCCAAGCTGCTGCCCCCGGTGCCCCACGAAGACGGTGGCCCCTGCCGCCCGCAGCTCGTCCAGGGCCCGGGAGGCCTTGAGGTCCGAGCCCGTCACTCGGACCCCCCGGGCGAGGAGGAGGCGGGCGAGGCCGCTCATCCCCGCGCCGCCGATGCCGATGAGGTACGCCGCCTTCACGCCGGCCAGGTCCGGGACGGGGAGGGTGGGAATGCTCCCGGGCGGCGGCTCGTAGTCGGCCGTCGGCTGGGGCCCGCCCGCCCGCGGCTCACGCCGCCTGCCGTCCATCCCCGCCCGCCCGCGGCTCACGCCGCCTCCCGTCCATCCCCGCCCGCCCGCGGCTCACGCCGCCTCCCGGGCCGCCGCGACCACCCCGGCCAGCGCGG
>CAYVCH010000171.1:0-5617 GCA_964449755.1 uncultured Actinomycetes bacterium | reverse complement strand
GCGAAGTACCTGAAGAAGTACGGCTACGAGATCACCGAGGTCCCGAACGTCGAGGACCGGATCGCGGCGTGCCAGCCCACCACCGGGCAGGAGCGGCTCCAGTGCTGGGCGGAGCTGGACCGGTACATCATGGAGAACCTGGTGCCCTGGGTCCCCATGCTCCACGACAACGACACGGCGATCCTCGGGGAGCGCATCGCCAACTACCAGTACTCGGACACGGCGGCGATGATGTCCATCGACCGGCTGGCCGTGTTCCCGGAGTGAGTCGGGCTCGCCGGGCGCGGAGGAGGGGCCGGCCACGGCCGGCCCCTCCGCCCATTCCGCGCCGGGTGCGGTAACGTTCCCTCCCGAGGATGCTCCGCTACCTGATCCGCCGGACCCTGTTCCTCGTGCTGGTGCTGTGGATCGTCTCGGTGGTGACGTTCCTGATCTTCGTCAAGCTCCCCCCCGGGGACCCCGCCCGCCGTGCCGCCGGCCGGCAGGCGACCGCCGAGACCGTGGCGGCGGCCCGCCACGCCCTGGGCCTCGACCTGCCCTGGTACGTCCAGTACGGGCGGTTCGCCAAGGGCCTGGTCCCCTGGCCCGGCTGGTTCCTGAACGAGGACTACTACTTCTCCTTCTCCAACTACGTCCCGGTGAAGGAGGAGGTGGCCAAGCGCCTGCCGGTGACGGTGGTCCTGGCCCTGGGGGCGGCGGTGGTCTGGATCCTCATGGGCATCCCCATCGGCATCGTCTCGGCCATCCGGCGGGGCTCCCTCCTGGACCGGGCGACCATGGTCTTCGCCCTCTTCGGGGTCTCGGCGCCGGTGTTCTGGCTGGCCGAGCTGTTCCTGTTCGTCTTCTGGTTCAAGTTGGGCATCGCGCCGGGGAGCGGGCTCGAGCGGGGGGACACCCTGCTGGACTCGGTGCTCAAGGGCAAGTTCGTCATGCCCTGGGTGGTGCTGGCCCTGGCGACGGCCGCCTTCTACGCCCGGATGGTCCGGGGCAACCTCATCGAGACCATGACCGAGGACTACATCCGCACCGCCCGGGCCAAGGGCCTGTCGGAGCGGCGGGTGATCTTCAAGCACGGCCTGCGGGCGGCCCTCACCCCGGTGGTCACGATGTTCGGCCTCGACCTCGGGGTCCTGCTGGGCGGCGCCTTCATCACCGAGACCGTCTTCAGCCTCCCGGGGATCGGGCAGTACGCGGTCCGGGCCATCTTCACCAACGACTTCCCCGCCGTCATGGGGGTCACGATCCTCGGGGCCTTCTTCATCGTCGTGGCCAACCTGGTGGTGGACGTGGTCTACGCGTTCCTGGACCCGCGGGTGAGGTACGCCTGAGGTGCCCGAGCCCCTGCTCGAGGTCCGGGACCTGAAGGTCCATTTCCCGACCGAGGACGGTCTGGTCAAGGCCGTGGACGGCGTGTCCTTCACCATCATGCCGGGCGAGAGCCTGGGTGTGGTGGGGGAGTCGGGCAGCGGCAAGAGCGTCACCTTCCTCACGGTCCTCGGGCTCATCCGGCCGGAGCAGGCCCGCATCGAGGGCGAGGTCCTGTTCCAGGGACAGGACCTGCTCAAGCTCCCCCCGGAGGAGATGCGCACCATCCGGGGGTCCCGGATCACCATGATCTTCCAGGACCCCATGACCTCCCTCCACCCCTACTACAAGGTGGGAGACCAGATCGCCGAGGCCATCCGGACCCACCAGCGGACCTCCAGGAGGGCCTCCTTCGAGCAGGCCGTGGAGATGCTCCACAAGGTGGGGATCCCCCGACCCCGGGAGCGGGCCGGCCAGTACCCGCACGAGTTCTCTGGAGGCATGCGCCAGCGGGCCATGATCGCCATGGCCCTGGCCCTGAACCCGGACCTCCTGGTGGCCGACGAGCCCACCACCGCCCTGGACGTCACGGTCCAGGCCCAGATCCTCGACCTGATCGACCGGCTGAAGGAGGAGTTCAACGCCGCCGTGGTGATGATCACCCACGACCTGGGCGTCGTGGCCGAGCACTGCGACCACATCCAGGTGATGTACGCGGGCAGGATCGTGGAGACGGGGCTTGCCCACGACATCTACTACAACGCCCACCACCCCTACACGTGGGGGCTCCTCGGCTCCATCACCCGCCTGGACCGGGAGCGGGAGCGCCTCCAGCCCATCCGGGGGCTGCCGCCGTCGCTGATCCTCGTGCCGCCGGGCTGTGCCTTCCACCCCCGGTGCCCCTACGCCATGGACGTGTGCCGGGCCGAGGTGCCCCGCCTCCTGCCCACCGACGGCGAGCACGCCGCCGCGTGCCACCTGCCCCTGGCCGACAAGGAGCGGATCTTCCGGGAGGAGGTGGCGGCCCGGCGGTGAGCGTCCAGGCGGTGGCGCGGGAGGCGCCCCGGGTGGGGGAGGGCCGCGAGCCCCTGGTGAGGGTCGAGGGGCTCAAGAAGTACTTCCCCATCACCCGGGGGGTGATCTTCCAGCGGCGCATCGGCGACGTGCGGGCCGTGGACGGGGTGGACCTCGAGGTCTACCCGGGGGAGACGGTGGGCCTGGTGGGCGAGACGGGGTGCGGGAAGTCCACCCTGGCCCGGGTCATCATGCGCCTGTACGACCCGACGGCGGGGCGGATCTTCTTCGAGGGCCGGGACATCACGAGGCTCCGGGGCCGGGAGCTGCGGGAGCTGCGCCGGCACATGCAGATGATCTTCCAGGACCCCTACGCCTCCCTGAACCCCCGGAAGACCGTGGGCAGCATCATCGGGGAGCCCTTCCGCCTCCACCGCACCGTCCCGAAGGCCCGGATCAGGTCCGAGGTCCAGCAGCTCATGGAGCTGGTGGGACTGAACCCGGAGCACTACAACCGCTACCCCCACGAGTTCTCGGGGGGCCAGCGGCAGCGCATCGGCGTGGCCCGGGCCCTGGCCCTCCGGCCGAAGCTCATCGTCTGTGACGAGCCCGTGTCGGCGCTGGACGTGTCCATCCAGGCCCAGATCCTGAACCTCCTGGAGGACCTCCAGGAGGAGTTCAACCTCACCTACCTGTTCATCGCCCACGACCTCTCGGTGGTGAAGCACGTGTCCGACCGGGTGGCCGTGATGTACCTGGGCAAGATCGTGGAGGTGGCTCCGGGGGCGACCCTGTACCGGAACCCCAAGCACCCCTACACGGCCGCCCTGCTGTCGGCGGTGCCCATCCCCGACCCTGAGCTGGCGACCACGAAGCGGCGGATCATCCTGGAGGGGGACGTGCCCTCGCCCATCGACCCGCCCCCCGGGTGCAACTTCCACCCCCGCTGCCCGCAGAGCCGGGCCGTGGCCCGGGTGGAGGGCCTGGAGGGCTTCCACCCCCGGTGCCGGCAGGAGCAGCCGGGCCTGGCGCCGCACCACCCCGGACAGCTCGCCGCCTGCCACTTCCCCCTCGAGGACCGCGCTATCCTGGGAGTGGCCGGGGCGCGGGAGGCAGAATGAGGGTCATCAACACCATCGTCATCGTCGTGGACGTCCTATCGGGGCTCTTCCTCATCCTGTTCATCCTGCTCCACGCCGGACGGGGGGGCGGGCTCTCGGACCTGTTCGGTGGGACCAGCACCCTGGCCGGGGGCACCGCCCTGGAGCGGCGCTTGGACCGGATCACGGTGGCCACGGCCATCCTGTTCGGCCTGTCCACCTTCTGGCTGGCCTGGAAGTGGCGGTAGGCCCCGGCCCCCGGAGGCCGGGGGGCCGTTGCTAGAATCGACGGTGCCCGTCGGAGTGGCGGAACTTGGTAGACGCGCTAGGTTGAGGGCCTAGTGGGCGCATAGCCCGTGGGGGTTCAAATCCCCCCTCCGACACGATCTCTGCACATGGGCCAGATCGGCCTTCGCCGGGACCCTGACCACGTGAGGCCCATCCGGCGGCCTCTTGCTCCCAGCACGAGGTCAGTCCATGGCGGCCCGGACCGTGGCTCCTCCGTCCCCATGGGCCGCCACGGCCCCGGGGACGAACTCGGGGTAGCCCAGGACTCCCAGCTCGGGCATGTCGAGTCCCTCGAGCTCGTCCTCCTGGGCGGAGCGAAGCCTCCCCTGACGGTTGGTGAGGCGGAAGAAGGCGTAGGCGATGCCGAACATGATGGTGCTGAGCACCCCGACGGCGACCGCCTGCGCGGCGAGCTGTCCCCAGTCGCCGTACAGGGCGCCCCGGACGCCGCCGGCGATCCCGTTGAGGCCGTCGCCGTAGGCTCCGTCGGCGAAGAGGCCCACGGCCAGCACGCCCCAGAGCCCGCCCAGCCCGTGGACGGCGATGGCGCCCACCGGGTCGTCGACCCGCAGGCGCCGCTCCAGCATCCAGGCTCCCTCCACGACGAGGAGGCCGGCGACGCCCCCGATCAGGGCGGCAGCCCAGGGCTGCACGAACGCGCATGGCGCGGTGATGCCGACCAGGCCCGCCAGCATCCCGTTGGCGGCCATGGTGGGGTCGGGCTTGCCGGCGCGCCACCACACCCAGAACATGGCGACGGTGGCGCCGAAGGCGGCCGCGATGGCCGTGTTGGTGGCGACCACCGCCAACCGCAGGTCCGTCGCGGCGAAGGTCGAAGCGGCGTTGAAGCCGAACCAGCCGAACAGCAGGATGAACGTGCCGAGGATCGCCATGGGGATGTTGTGCCCGGGAAGGGCCCGGGGTCTGCCGTCGGGGCCGTACTTGCCGAGCCGCGGGCCGAGGACCAGGGCGCCGGCGAGGGCCGCAGCCCCCCCGGTCGCGTGGACGACGCCGGAGCCGGCGAAGTCCACCACGCCGTGGCCGAGCCCGAGGCTGGAACCCAGCTGCGACAGCCAGCCGCCACCCCACACCCATGCCCCGTACAGCGGGTAGTAGAGGGCGCCGCAGAACAGCCCCCACTTCACGAACGAGGAGAACCGCCAGCGCTCCGCCATGGCGCCCGTGGGGATCGTGGCGCAGGTGTCCATGAAGGCCAGCTGATACAGGAAGAAGGCCATGATCCCGACGTCGTAGGCCCGCCCGGCCAGGAAGAACCCCGAGTTCGCGAGCAGCCCTCCCGTGGGGCCGAAGCCGACGAGGGAGCCCAGGGCCTCGGTCACGCCGATGGTCGGGATGGCGGTGGCCCCGAACATGAACGCGTACCCCACGGCGAAGAAGGCGACGAAGCCGAGGCCGAAGATGGCGAAGTTCTGGAAGGCGACGTGGGCGGCGTGCTTCGCGCGGCAGAGCCCCGTCTCCACGAGGGCGAAGCCGGCCTGCATGAAGATGACCAGGATCCCGCCGAGCACGAGCCACAGGGTGTTCAGGGCGAAGGCGGTGTGCTCCGCCGCGTCCTTGCCAACCGTCGCACCCGTCGGGTCCTGCGCGAGGGCGGCCCCGCCCATGACGAGGACCACGACGGCGGCTACCACGAGCACGAGCAGGCTCCTTCGGACCATCTTCCCCTCCCGGGTGCGCGGCGGACCGTGCGGGATCGTAGCGGTCGAGGATTTCGGGCCCGTTGCGGGGCCGTAACGTCAACGTAAAAAGCGTCGGGTCATCGGCCCGGGAAGGTCCCTGCCTCCGGCGCGGGCCAGGCCACCGACCCCCGGGTCAGCACACCTGCGCGAGGAGGGGGTAGGGGTTCACGGCATCACCCAGGACCGAGTAGCCGTAGGGGCTGGCCGGCC
>CAYVCH010000170.1:894-5634 GCA_964449755.1 uncultured Actinomycetes bacterium | reverse complement strand
TGGACCTGGTCGTGGTGAACGGCCGGGTGGCCTGGGACGGCCGGGGGCTGGTGGAACGGGCCGGCCGCGCCCTCCGCCGAGGGCAGGAGTAGCGGAGGGGCCCCGAGCCCCGGCCCTCCCCCACCGCAACCTGAGGGTCGGCCCTTCGCCCTAGCTAGTCTAGCTAGCTAGCTAGCTAATAGCTAGGCCGAAGGTCCCTTCTCTCCGGGGGGCCGGTGGGCACCTCGCCGGCGGGCCGGCGGGCCGTATCGTGGAGGGTGGCGACGGGAGACCCTGACGGCCCAGGAGGAGAGCGATGAGCACCGTACCCGGCAAGGAGAGCCTCACCATCACCGACAACCGCACGGGGAGGACCTACGAGGTTCCCATCGTGGAGGGGGCCATCCGCGCCACGGACCTGCGACAGGTCAGGCTCGACGAGGAGGACCCGGGGCTCCTGTCCTACGACCCGGCCTTCCTCAACACCGCCAGCTGCCGCAGCGCCATCACCTTCATCGACGGCGACCGCGGCATCCTCCGGTACCGGGGCTACCCCATCGAGCAGCTCGCCGCGGAGAGCACGTTCCTGGAGGTGGCCTACCTCCTCCTCCACGGCGAGCTGCCCACGGCCCCCCAGCTCGAGGAGTGGACCCGGACCGTCGCCAACCACACCCTCCTCCACGAGAACATCAAGAAGTTCATCGACGGCTTCCACCACGACGCCCACCCCATGGGCATCCTGGTGGGGACCCTGGGGGCCCTGTCCACCTTCTACCCCGACGCCAAGCGCATCCACGACGCCGACGCCCGGGCCCTGCAGGTCGTGCGCCTCATCGGCAAGGTCCCCACCATCGCCGCCTTCGCCTACCGCCACGCCACCGGCCTGCCCTACGCCTACCCCGACAACGACCTGTCCTACGCCGGCAACTTCCTGAACATGATGTGGAAGAAGACCGAGCTGAAGTACCGGCCCGACCCCGCCCTGGAGCGGGCCCTGGACGTCCTGTTCATCCTCCACGCCGACCACGAGCAGAACTGCTCCTCCCACGCCATGCGGGTGGTGGGCAGCGCCTGGGCCGACCCCTACTCGGCCATGGCCGCCGCGGCGGCCGCCCTGTACGGTCCCCTCCACGGCGGGGCCAACGAGCAGGTCCTGCGGATGCTCCAGGAGATCGGCTCGGTGGACGCCATCCCCGCCTACATCGAGCGGGTGAAGGCGGGGGAGATGCGCCTGATGGGCTTCGGCCACCGGATCTACAAGTACTACGACCCCCGGGCGGAGATCATCAAGCGGGTGGCCGAGGAGGTCTTCGAGGTCACCGGGCGCAACCCCCTCCTCGACATCGCCCTGGAGCTGGAGCGCATCGCCCTGCAGGACGACTACTTCGTCGAGCACCGCCTGTACCCGAACGTGGACTTCTACTCGGGCATCATCTACCAGGCCATGGGGTTCCCGGTGGAGATGTTCCCGGTCCTGTTCGCCATCGGCCGCACGCCGGGCTGGCTCGCGCAGTGGGAGGAGGGGCTGCTCGACCCCGAGCAGAAGATCAGCCGGCCCCGCCAGATCTACGTGGGCGAGCCCGAACGCCGCTACGTGCCCATGGGCGAGCGGGGCTGAGGCACCGGGCGGCCGGCCCCGAGCTGGCGGTGGGACTCGAACCCACGACCTGACGATTACAAGTCGCCCGCGCTGCCGACTGCGCCACGCCAGCCGGCCCGAGTCTACCCCCGAGCCCGCGTCGTGGACGCCGCCCGGCCCCTGAGGCGGGCCGGGAGGACCCACCCGTAGAGGGCGGCGGCCAGGGCGGCCGCGGCGTTCAGCGACGTCACCCGCCCTCGCATGGGCAGGGCCACCAGCAGGTCGCAGGCCTCCCGCGCCAGGCGGGAGAGGCCGGTCCCCTCGGCGCCCACGACCAGGGCGAGGCGGCCGGCCGGGCACGGCTCCTGCAGGATCGTGGCCGGCGCCCGCCCGTCCAGGCCCGCCACCGTGAAGCCGGCCTCCTGGAGCCGGCCCAGGGCCCGGGGGACGTTGGCCACCCGGGCGTGGGGGAGGTGGAGCAGGGCCCCGGCCGACGCCCGCACCGCGGCCGGGGTCACCCCCGCCGCCCGCCGGACCCGGGAGACGAGCATCGCGCACCCGGCGGCCTCCGCCGTCCGGGCCGCCGCCCCCAGGTTCTGGGGGTCCTCGATGCCGTCGAGCACCACGACCACGGCATCGGGCCCGAAGGGGAAGGAGCCCAGGTCCCGCTCGCCGAGGGCCGCCCCGGGACGCACCCTGGCCGCGACCCCGCGGTGGTCGTCGACCAGGGCGTCGAGGTGGCCCCCCGCGACGACCCGGACCTCCACCCCCGCCTCCCGGGCCGCGTCCAGGACCTGCCGCAGGCCCTGCGTGGCCCGGGCCGAGGCCGCCACCAGCACCTCCAGGGCCCGGCCGGCACGGAGGGCCTCGGCCACCGCCCGCCGGCCGCCCACCCAGACGCCCGGCGGCGGACCGGGCGGGCCGGGGCGACCTCGTGGCCGGGACCTCACGGCCCGGTCACCGTGGCCAGGGCGAGACAGCCCACCCCCTCCCCGGACAGGCCCAGCCCTTCCGGCCGAGACGCCTTCACCGACACCCGCTCCACCGGGACCCCCAGGGAGGCCGCCAGGTTCCGTCGCATCTCGTCCCGGCGCGGGGCGATGGCCGGCCGCTCCGCGATCACCGTCACGTCACAGGAGGACGGCCGGAGCCCCCCCTCGAGGAGCATCCCCACGACCCTGCCCAGCAGGTCCAACCCGGCGATGCCGGCCACGGCGGGATCGGTGTCGGGAAAGTGCTCGCCCACGTCGCCGAGGCCGGCGGCCCCGAGGAGCGCGTCGGCCAGGGCGTGGCACACGGCGTCGCCGTCGGAGTGTCCGGCCAGACCGGGCTCCCCCTCGAAGCGCACGCCCCCCAGGAGCAGGGGGCGCCCCACCTGCCGGGGGTGAACGTCGAAGCCCAGCCCGACCCGGGGCTCACCCACGGCGCGCCGCCCCCCGGCCCTCGCCCCCGTCCGCTCCCCCAGGCCCCGGAGGTGCCCCGGCCAGCAGGGCCTCCGCCCGGGCCAGGTCGGCCGGGGTGGTGACCTTGAAGTTGGCCGGGTCCCCGGGGAGGGCGCGCACCCGGAACCCCGCCCACTCCAGGCAGGCCGCGTCGTCGGTGAACTCCAGGCCGGCCTCGGCCGCCCGCCGGTGGGCCTCCCGCAGGGCCTCGGCCCGGAAGGCCTGGGGGGTCTGGGCGAGGCCGAGGTCCTCCCGGGGCAGGGTCGCCTCCACCCACCCCCCACGGACCCGCTTCACCGTGTCCGGGACGGACAGGACGGGGACGGCGCCCTCGGCCTCCCCCAGGGCATCGAGGACGGCGTCGAACAGGCCGGCGGGCGCGAAGGGCCGGGCGGCGTCGTGGCAGACCACCGCCCAGGCCTCCCGCGGGACGGCCTCCAGGGCCGCCCGCACCGAGGCGTGGCGGGAGGGCCCACCGGCCACGACGGTCACGGGCGGGTCCAGGGGCAGCACCTGCCGGGCCCGGTCCTCCAGCCCCGCCGGCACGGCCACCACGAGGGAGCCGACCCGGCGACACCCCGCAGCCGCCTCCCAGGCCCGGCGCAGGAGCGGGCGCCCCCCGACCTCCACGAAGGCCTTCGGGGGACCGCCGCCCATTCGCTCCCCGGACCCGGCCGCGAGGAGCAGGGCCACGACGGTCCCGCCCGGGCCCATCAGCCCTCGGCCAGGGAGGCGAAGACCATCCGCCCGGTCCCCGTCTGGATCACGTTCGTGACCCGGACCGACACGTCCTCCCCGATCCGCCCCCCGCCGCCCTCCACGACGACCATCGTGCCGTCCTCCAGGTAGCCCACCCCCTGCCCGTGCTCCCTGCCCTCCCGCACGAGGCGGACCGACACCTCGTCGCCGGGGACGAAGGGGGTGCGGAAGGCGGCGGCCAGGGCGTTGACCTGGCGCACCGGCACGGAGACCGCCTCGGCCACCTTCGCCAGGTTGGCGTCGACGGTGAGCAGGGACCCGCCCCGCTCGCGGGCGAGGCGCACCAGGGCGGCATCCACGTCGGTTGTGCCCGGCTCCTCGACGAGGACCACCTCCACGGCGGGGGCCCGCTGCAGCTCGGCCAGGACGTCCAGGCCCCGACGGCCCCGGGCGCGACGCCGGGGCTCGGAGGCGTCGGCCACGGCCTGCAGCTCGCGCACGACGCCCTCGTGGATCAGGAGGGTCCCCGACAGGAACCCCGTCGCCGCCAGGTCGGCCACCCGCCCGTCGATGAGGGCGCTCGTGTCCACCACCGTCACCTCGCTCCGGTGGGCCCCCGCCGCCCTGGGCTTCAGCCCGAACAGCGCGAACAGCTCCTCGTGGCGGGCTCGCCCGACCCGCACCCCCAGGGACGAGAGCGTGAGGTAGACGAAGAGGACGGCGGGCCAGGCGGCCGCCGCCGGCACCCGGAGCACCAGCAGGGGGAGGGAGACCAGGGTGGCGAGGAGCAGGGCCACCACGACGCCCGCCAGGCCCGCCACCATCTCCGGGGCGGGCGTCCGCCGCAGCTCTCGCTCCGCTCCAGAGACCGTCCGGGCGGTGAGCCGCCCGACGACGCCCCCCACCACGAAGCCGACGGCCGAGCCCAGGAACACGTACAGCAGGATCCGCCCGCCGCCCTCCGCCGCGCCGACCTCGGTGCCGATCCGGTAGCCGGCGGTCCCGAGGAGGGCCACGAAGATCAGGCGCACCCCCTCCACC
>CAYVCH010000170.1:0-862 GCA_964449755.1 uncultured Actinomycetes bacterium | reverse complement strand
CCCCCCGGAGCCCTCCCGGCGTCTCACGGCGTTACGGTGCCCTGGGCCCGGGCCCCTGGCAAGGACCCGGCAGGTCTCCGGCCCCCCCGGTCCGCCGCCGCCCCCGGGGGCGGACGCTACAGCTCGGCCGGCACCCTGGGCCCGTGGGCCTCCTCCAGCACCCGGTCGATCATGGCCTCGGCCTCCTCCTCGGAGACGCCGGCCGAGTAGGAAAGCTCGGACATCAGGATCTGGCGCGCCTTCTGCACCATCCGCTTCTCCCCCGCCGACAGCCCCTTCTCCCGCTCGCGGATGGAAAGGTTCCGGAGCACCTCGGCGACCTGGTACGGGTCGCCGGAGTGCAGCTTCTCCATGTTGTTCTTGAACCGGCGGCTCCAGTTGGCCGCCATCTTGGTCTCCCCCTGGCGGAGGACAGCGAGGACCTTCTTGACCTCGTTCTTGCTCACACATTGTCGGAGACCGACCTCTTCGGTGTTGTCCACCGGGACCATCAAGGTGAGGTCCCCGTAGGCGACGCGCAGCACGAAGTACTTCCTGCGTTCCCCGAAGAACTCGCGCTCCCGGAGCTCCTCGATGACTGCGGCGCCGTGTTCCGGATGCACGACCGTATCGCCCTTGCGGAACACGTGACCCCCTTGCAGACGGCCGTCGTCAGAAACCCTCGGGCCGTCACCATAGCACGCTGGGCCCCCGACAGCAAATCAAAAGCGCAGGTCAGGGGCCCGATTCCCTGGCGCCGGACCCTGGCCGCGCTCGGGGACCGCCGCGGCCCGCCCCGGCCTCGCCCTCCAGGGCCCACCGAAGCGCGTCGCGCACGTGCAGGACGGGTCGCAGGTCGAGCCCCTGCACCGGCGGCAGGGGC
>CAYVCH010000169.1:2347-5637 GCA_964449755.1 uncultured Actinomycetes bacterium | reverse complement strand
AGGAAGGTCCCGGCGGTGGTGAAGGCCTGGATGCGCGAGAGCGTGTCGTCGGCCGCGTACACGACCCCGCCGGCGATGGCAATGCCCCACAGCCCGCGGAACTTTCCGTCCGTCGAGCCCCGGCCGCCGAAGCTGTACAGGGCCGAGCCGCCCGTCGGAGGGTAGACGAAGATCCGCTGTTGCCCAACGTCGGCGATGAAGACGTTGCCGGTCTCAGGATCCACCGCGATCCCCCGGCTGTTCCGGAGGATCGTGCCCACCTCCGCCCCGGTCGTCGCGTCGAGGATCTTCACCCGCGGCGTGCTCCCCTCCGAGGTCCCGCCGTTGTCGGCGACGTAGGCGTAGCCGTTCCCCAGGGCCACGGCGCCCGGCTTCTCGAAGAACCCCGGCTGGTCGTTGTGGCGGTTTGCCTCGGAGCCCAGCTGGAACAGGAAGTTGCCCTGGTCGTCGTAGACGTAGATCGTGCCGGCGGCGTGGTTCGTCACCCAGAGGCGGCGCAGGAGGGGGTCGAACCCGATGCCCCGGGGGTACTTGAGCCCATAGGGGGGGGCATTCCCCCGGTTCCCCCACGCCCCGAGGAACCGCCCGTCGGCCCCGAAAGCCTGGAACCGCTGGTTCCACGTGTCCGCCACCCACACGGTGCCCGTGGCGGGGTCCACGGCCACCGCCCGGGGTTGCCCGAGCTGCCCGGGGGGTGGGGCCGCCGAAGGTGCCGGGATCGTGCCCAACGGGTTGCCGTCCGGGTCGAAGGCCTGGAGCCGGTAGTTGCCGTACTCGCTCACCCAGAGCCTGCCCGCGTCGTCGAGGGTGAGTTGGCGGGGGGCGAGGAGCTGTCCGGGCCCCTGCCCCTCGCCGCCGACGTGGAACAGGGGGGTCCCGTCGACGGCGAAGACCTCGACCTGGTCCTGGATGGCATCGACCACGTAGATGCGGCCAAGGGCGTCGTCCACCAGCACTCCCCGCAGGTCGCCGCTTAGTCCTCCCACCTCGTCGGCTCCCCCGGGGCCTCCGATGGAGCCGAGGTAGGTCCCGTCGGGGCCGAGGACCTGTACCCGACGGTTGATGGAGTCGGAGAGGAAGATCCGGCCGTCGGCGGCGACGTCGAGGCCGTAGGACTGGGTGGCCTGCTGGCCCGGGAACAGGAGGTCCCACACGGCCACCTGGGAGTAGCCCTCGGGCTCCAGCTTGATCAGCCGGGACGGGTCGGCGGCCGAGTTCCAGAGGTGGCTGTCGAGGACATAGACGTATCCCTGGGCGTCCACGGTGACCCATGCGGTGTAGGTCTGGGCACCGGAGCCCGGGTCGACCACGACGTCGGGGAGCCGCTCCCCGGTGGCCGTGTAGTGGGCGAGGGTGTCCGGCTTCGGTTTCCCGACATAGACGTCGCCGTTTCGGGGATCCACCGCAACGGCGGCGAGGACCGACTCGGGGTCCCCGTCGGCCCCCGACGGCTGGGGGAGGTCCCCCAGATAGGTTCCGTCCGTCCGGTACCGACGCACCTGGTAGTTCAGGTAGTCGCTGACGACGAGCTCTCCGCTCACCGGGTTGTAGGCGACCCCCCAGGGGTAGAGGGCCGGGCGGCCCGTCCCGCCGATGGACCGGACCTGAGATGGGACCGCGAAGGCCGAGCGGGCGGGCTGCGTGGGAGTCGCCAGGGTGGCGCCCGCAACGGCCGCCACGAGCAGCACGGCCCCTCGCCGGACCAAGCCGGCCGGCGCGCCGCCCGGCCCGAGGTTGCGCATCGACGCCCGATGGTAGTCCCCAGGCGGCTCCCCCACAATACGCCGTTTGGGTCCTTCTGCTCCTGCAAAGGGCCTGGTACGCTCGGTCGGTGCCACACGGCCGGGGGGACGGCGTCGGCGGTCGGGCCTTCCCGGGAGGGCGGCCGTGACGGCCTCGACTGGGGGCCGGCTCACCCGCCGCCAGTTCCTGCTGGGAGCGGCGGCCCTGGCGGGGGGCCTGGCGGCGATCCAGAGGGGGGTCCGCGCGGCCCCCAGGGCGGACCTGGAGGTGGTCACCCTGACCGGGTCAGGTCTGTTGTTCTCTGTCGGCGCCACGGGAGCTGCCCTCGTGCAGGTGGAGGCGTGGCCTGGCAGCTCCGGGCGGCCTCGGGTGCGCAGCGAGTGGGTTCCCACGGGGGCCGGTCGGGTGGCCAAGGTCTCGGTGGGGAGACGCCCCTGGTTCGAGGAGGGGGTGGCCTGGCGAACCCGGGTCCGGGCTGCGGGCGCGAGCTCGGTGACCGAGGGCGAGCCACGCCGGCTTCCCCCGATCCCGCGTCCGGACCGGCCGTCCCGGTTCACCTTCGCCTTTGGGTCCTGCATCCTGCAGGACCGCCCGGCACCCACGTTGGAGGTGGCGGCGCGGCAGGACCCGGTCTTCCTCGCCGTCCTGGGCGATCTCGGCTACCAGGATGACCCCGTCCTTCACCCGGGCGTCCAGAACTACCGTGGCTATCTCACCCTCTTCCGCCGCATGCTCTCCCAGGGCGACCTGGGCCGACTCCTCCGCCGGGCTGCCTTCGTGGGGGTCCCGGACGACCACGACTACGGCCAGGACGGGGCCTGGCGGAAGACCATCAAGCCCTACGCCGCCCGGGCCTACGCCGCCATCGTCCCGGGGGCCGCGTGGCCGGACCCGAACTACCGGAGGTGGCGGGTGGGGCAGGTCGAGTTCTTCCTCACCGACAACCGGCGGTTCAAGGATCCCCCCGGCGGGCCCTTCGAGAACGGTCGGTACATGAGCGTCCTCGGCCGCGACCAGCGGGACTGGCTCCTCTCGGGGCTCGCCTCCTCCCGGGCCCCCGTCAAGTGCGTCTTCATCCCCATGACCATGGCCTGGTACTGGTCGCCGCAGGAGGCTGCCGAGGTGCGGGCCTTCGTCCGCGAGCACGTGGAGGGCCGGGTGCTCTTCCTCTCGGGGGACAAGCACGCCGGGGCCTTCGTGAGGTACCCGGAGGGGATCTGGGAGGTGCTCGCGGCCCCCATCGAGAACCCGAGGAAACACCAGACGCCCGAGCGACCCGGTGTCGTCTGGACGGAGAGCGGCGCCGGCAGGGCCCGGTCGAACGTGGTGGGGATCGTGGACGTGGACACCGCGGAGGCGGGGGTGGTCACGCTCCGGATCATGGGCGAGGACGGGAGCGAGCTCCACCGGGAGGCGGTGCCGGTGGAGCCGTCGGGAACGGAGCGGGGCGGGAAGACCCGCTCGCCACGGGGGACGGGGCGCGGGCGGTCCCCGCGGGGAGGCCTTCGTTGACGCGGAGAAGGGCCGCCGCCCTCCTCGGGGCGGTG
>CAYVCH010000169.1:0-2333 GCA_964449755.1 uncultured Actinomycetes bacterium | reverse complement strand
ACCGCGGCGAGGGCCGGCCTCCGGTGCGAGGGCCGGCCCGCCACCCTGGTGGGTACGGACCGGTCCGAGACCCTCCACGGCACCCCGGGCCCCGACGTCATCGTCGCCCTGGGCGGTAACGACCTCGTCCTCGGCGGCCGGGGGGCCGACCTCATCTGCGGGGGGCCCGGAAACGACACGCTCCTCGGGGGGGCCGGCCCGGACCTTCTCTCGGGGGGCCCGGGCACCGACGCCCTCGAGGGCGGCTCGGGCGCCGACCGCCTGGCGGGGGCGGAGGACGACGACCGCATGGCCGGGGGCGGCGGTGCAGACAGCCTCGACGGCGGTGAGGGAACCGACCTCCTCGACCACTCCCGGACGAGCGCTCCGGTCCGCGTCGACCTCGGTGCCGGGACCGGCGCGGGGGAGGGACGGGACCGGCTCACCGGCATCGAGGACGTCTGGGGCACGCCCTTCGACGACACCCTCATCGGCGACGCCGGCGGGAACACGCTCATCGGGGCGGGCGGCAACGACCATCTCGCAGGCGGCGACGGCGACGACGTCCTGGCCGGCGGGCCCGGCGCCGATGTGCTGGAGGGCGGGGCCGGGGACGACGACCTCTCGGGGGGGCCCGGGGCCGACCGCCTCGACGGCGGGCTCGGCACGGACACCCTCGCCGGTGACGACTTCGACACCTGCACGGGGGGCGAGTTCACGGCTGGGTGCCCCACCGGTGTCCCGGGGGTCCCCACCAGGGCCGTGCCGGTGTGGGGAGCCGAGTTCATGGCCTGGGACGCCACGGTGACCCTTGCCGAGGCGGTCCGCCAGGCCCAGGGCCTCACCTACATCGTGGCCCCGGCCTCCCGGTACCGCCCCTACGTCGCCGCCATGAAGGCCGTCAACCCGGCCCTGGTCCTCCTCGCGTACGTGAACGGCACCGCCACCGGTAGCCCCACCAGGTACCCGGACTCCTGGTACGCCCGGGATGCCGTGGGCGAGAAGGTCCGGTCCTTCCAGTTCGACACCTGGCTCATGGACCCGTCGAGCCCCCAGTGGGCCGAGGAAGTCGTCCGGTTGTGCCGGGCGAGGGTCGAGGGCAGCGGCTACGACGGCTGTTTCCTGGACGGCCTCGGCACGGCCTGGCTGAATCCGGGCTACGGCACCGGCCTCCCCGTGAACCCGGCCACGGGGAGGGTCTGGACGAGGCGAGAGTGGCTCGAGGCCACGGCGCGGATCGGGGCCCGGACCTCGGCCGCTCTGGAGCCCCGGCCGGTGTTCGGAAACGGGATCGGCCACGGGGCCCGATACTTCGACGGCCAGGCCCCGACGGCGCGGCTCCTGGACGGTGTCCGCGGAGCCATGGCCGAGTCCTTCGTGAGGTCCCCGGAGGAGCCGATCAGCACGTACCGCGACGAGGAGGACTGGAGGAAGGACGTGGACATGCTCGTCGACGCCGCCGCCCGGGGTGAGGTGGTGCTCGCCATGACGAAGGTGTGGGCGCCAGGGTCCAGGGAGGTGAAGGATGCGTGGCACCGGTACGCCCTGGCCACCTTCCTCCTCGGCGCCACGCCGGGGATGACCTTCTTCGCCTTCCGATACGACCGGGCGCCCACGACCGCCCACCCCTACTGGACGGTGCCGGTGGGGAGCCCCCTGGGGAGCTACGAGGAGGCCGGGGGTGTCTACCGCCGAGCCTTCTCGCGGGGATGGGCCTACGTGAACCCGACCTCCCGGGTGGCCACCGTCGAGCTGGACGGCTCCTACCGGACCCTGGAGGGGACGGTGGTCCGCACCCTCGTCCTCGGCCCCCACACCGGTGAGGTCCTCACCAGAGCCTGAGCCTGAACTCCTGGGGGCGGGGCGGACGGTGCTGCCGCGGTGGCGTAGGCTGGGGCCCTGGCCGGCGTCCTCCGGCCGGCGTCGTCGGTCTCAAGAAGCCGTGGGGCAGGACCTACCGCGGGAGCCGCAGGGCCGCCTGGCCCGCGACGTGGTCCGCCAGTCGGGGCTCACGAGCGTCGCCGCGGGCGCCTCCGTCGCGTCGGGGCTCGTCTTCGACGTGGCCGTCGCCGCCACGTACGGTGCCGGACGGGCCACGGACGCCTTCTTCGTGGCGGCCCGGATCCCCCTCGGGCTCGTGGCCATCCTCATGGTCGGGGCCAACCAGGCCCTCGTCCCCGCCATCTCCACTTGGCTGGTCCGCAAGGGGGAGGAGGAGACCTGGCGGCTCAGCTCCCTGCTCCTCGTGGGCGCCCTCGTCGGAGGGGGTGGACTCGCGCTCGTCGCCGCCGCGGCGGCCTGGCCCCTCATGCGGGCCACCGCCCCCGGACTGCCCGGGGAGGTAGTGGGGCTCG
>CAYVCH010000168.1:0-5687 GCA_964449755.1 uncultured Actinomycetes bacterium | reverse complement strand
GCGCCGCCAGACCCCCGAGCAGGTCGTGGCCCAGGTGGAGCGGGACGCCCTGGCCCACCTGGCCCCCTTCGGACTGCGGGTCCTGGCCGTCGCGACCCTGGGGGCGCTGGGCCTCGGGACCCTGGCCTTCCGCCGCGACCTCCGCCGGGTCGCGGTGGCGACGGCCGCCGGCCTCGTCGTGGTGGGAGGCAGCCAGGCCATGGCCGTGGCCACCTTCCGCCCCTCGGCCTTCCTCGCCCCGCGGTTCTCCGGGTCCCTGGCGATCGCCCCCAGGCTCTTCGGGCCCCTGGAGGCCATCGGCCAGCGCATCGGCTATTTCCGCTCGGAGCTGCAGCGGGTCGTGGCCGGCGCCGTCCGTGCCTACACGGCGGTCCAGACCAACCCGCTGGGCCGGGGCGACGAGATTCGGGTCCTGCACATCTCGGACCTGCACCTGTCGGCCGTCGGCTTCGAGTTCGCCCAGCAGGTGGCGAGGGGCTTCGACGTGGACGTCGTCGTGGACACGGGGGACGTCACCTCCTTCGGCACGGCGGCGGAGCGCCTCATCCTGCGCTACGTGCCGGGGTTCGGCCGGCCCTACGTGTTCGTCCGGGGGAACCACGACTCCCTGGAGCTCCAGGCCGACCTGCGGCGCATCTCCAACGCCGTCGTCCTGGACGGGGAGACCGTGGAGGTGGAAGGCCTGCGCATCTACGGCCGGGGCGACCCCCTCTTCGTCTCCCGCCGGGCCGAGCCGCCGAGCGACGAGGCCGTGGCCGAGGCGGTCCGGGCGGCCGGCCCGCAGGTCCTCCGCGACGTGGCCGAGCTGCCCGCGCCCCCCGACGTCGTGGCGGTGCACGACGAGCGGATGGCCGAGGCCGTCGCCGGGGTGGTGCCCCTGGTGATCTCGGGCCACTTCCACGAGAACGCCGCCCGGGTGCAGCGGGGCACGTTGTTCCTGCGGGTGGGGACCACCGGCGGAGCCGGCCCCATCGCCTTCACCGCCGAGGGCGACGTCCCCCTGTCCGCCGAGATCCTCTACTTCAGCCCCGGCCCCGGCCCGCCCCGCCTCCTCGCCTTCGACGTCATCGAGCAGCTGCCCGCCACGGCGACCCTCACGGTGACCCGGCACGTGGTCGCCACCGAGTTCGGCGAGCTGGTCCCGGAGCCGCCGACGCCCTCGCCGACCGCCACCCCCAGCCCGCCGTAACCGGCACCGGGCCCCGGCCGAGGCCATCGCCCCGCTACCCGCGGCGGAGGCGGGACCGCATCCGCTCCCCCGCCTCCCGGAGGGTCTCCAGCCGCTTGCAGAAGGCGAACCGCACGACGTGGCGGCCCAGCTCCGGCCGGGAGAGGAAGGAGGAGCCGGGCACCACGGCCACCCCCACGTCCCGCACCATGTGGAGGGCGAGGGCGGCGTCGTCCTCGAAGCCCAGGCCGCTCGCGTCGGCCATCACGTAGTAGGCGCCCCGGGGCGGCAGGGCCTTGAACCCCGCCTCGGCCAGGACCGCCATCATCAGGTCCCGCCGCTCCCCGTACTCGCGGCCCATGGCCTCGTAGTAGGCCTCGGGCAGGCGCAGGGCCACGGCCCCCGCGTGCTGCAAGGGCGTGGGCGCCCCCACGGTGAGGAAGTCATGGACGGTGCGGATCCCCCGGGCCAGGGGCTCCGGGGCCACGGCCCAGCCCACCCGCCACCCCGTGACGGCGTAGGTCTTCGACAGGGCGCTCACCGTGACCGTGCGGTCCTCCATGCCGGGGATCGTGGCCAGCGGCACGTGGCGGGTCCCGTCGTACGTGATGTGCTCGTAGACCTCGTCGGTGAAGGCCACGACGTCGTGGCGCTGGCACAGCTCGGCGATGAGCTCCAGCTCCTGCCGGGAGAAGACCTTCCCCGTGGGGTTGTTCGGCGAGTTCACCACGATCCCGCGGGTGCGGTCGGAGAAGGCCCGGCGCAGCTCCTCCTCGTCGAAGCTCCAGTCGGGCTCCCGGAGGGCCACGTAGCGGGGGACGGCCCCGGCGAGGACCGTGTCCGGGCCGTAGTTCTCGTAGAAGGGCTCGAAGATCACGACCTCGTCGCCGGGGTCGAGGACCCCCAGGATCGCGGAGATCATGGCCTCCGTGGACCCGCAGGTGACGCACACGTGGCGGTCGGGGTCCACCGCCATCCCGTAGGCGCGCCGGTACTTCTCGGCGATGGCCTCGCGGAGCTCCCGCTCGCCCCAGGTGACCGGGTACTGGTTGCGGTCCTCGGCGATGGCCAGCCGGGCCGCCTCCTTCACCTCCTCCGGGGCCGGGAAGTCGGGGAAGCCCTGGGCCAGGTTGATGGCCTCGTGCTCCATGGCCAGGCGGGTCATCTCCCGGATGACCGACTCGGTGAACGACGCCGCCCTGGCCGACGGTCGAACCTTCATCCTCCCCCCCGCGAGTCCCGAGCGCGCGGCCCGGTATCGTAGCGCCCGGGAACCCCTGCCCGCCCTGCCCTCCCGCCCACGGTCCCGACGGGAGGCCCCAGAGAAGGAGGGAGCCCTGCCGGCGGCGCCGCGCGGCGGCTCCGGAGCCGCGGAAATTCCCGCCGGGAACGCCGAAAACCCCTTGCAGACAACCCGCCGTCCGGGTATGCGTAGCAAGAGAAACCACGTCGTCTTCGCGAGGAGGTGATGCCGTGGCACGTGCGGGTGCGAAGCCCGGGCGGGGCACCTACGAGTGCTCGAAGTGCGGCGCGACCCAGGAGATGAAGACCGCCGCCTCGACCCTCAAGCCCTGCCCGAACTGCGGCGGCACGCTGTTCCGCAAGGCCCGCACCGGGCGCCGGGTCGCGTAGGCCCGCGTCCCCGGCGCCCGGCGGCGCCTTCCCGCCGAGACCAAGGCGGCTACCTCCGGCCGGTGGACCCCCCCGCGTCCCCCTGTTCCCGGAGGAACCGCTCCAGCTCGGCGGCCAGGGCCTCGCCGCTTCCCGGCTGCAGCTCGTCCTCCGCGGTGGCGGCCTGTTCCAGGCGGCGGACGTAGGCGGCGAGGTTGGGGTCCTCGTCGACGGCCTCCTGCACGCGGCGCTCCCAGTCCGCCACGCCCTCGGCCAGGGCTCCAGCGTCCACCGGCACGCCGAGGAGGGCTCCCAGTCGCGTGAGGAGGGCCACCGCCACCTTGGGGTTGGCCGACGCCGGCAGGTAGGCGGGGGCGGCGCCCCAGAGGGAGACCGAGGGCAGCCCCACCCGCCGGCAGGAGTCGTGGAGGACGCCCACGATCCCGGTGGGCCCCTCGTAGCGGGCGGGCGAGGTCCCGAGGCCCTGCACCAGCCGGGGGTCGGTGCTGGAGGCCGTGACCGGCGCCGGCAGCGTGTGGGGAACGTCCCCGAGGAAGGCTCCCAGCGTGACGAGGAGCCGCGCCCCGAGGTCGCGGGCGACGTCGACGATGGTCCCGGCGAAGGTCCGCCACCGGACGTTGGGCTCGACGCCGAGGAACAGCACGACGTCGGGGCCGGGGCGGGCGAGGTAGAAGTCGTTGGCCGGCCACTCGATCCGGCGGCTCGTGCCGTCCACCACCCGGACGGTGGGCCGGGTCACCTGGAAGTCGAAGAACTCCTCGGGGTCCAGCCGGGCGAAGCGCGCGGCCCCCCAGTGCTCCACCAGGTACCGCACGGCCATGCTCGCCGCCTCGCCGGCGTCGTTCCAGCCCCTGAAGGCGCAGACCAGGGACGGGTCCCGGACGTCGGGGCGGAGCTCGAACTCGACGAAGCTCACCGGGACAGTCTGGCCCCGCGGGCCCCCCGTGTCATGCCGGGTCCGGCGGCGCCGGGGCCCGGGCGAACAGCCCGAGCAGCTCGTAGGCGACGTGGGAGGCCGCCACCGACGTGACCTCGGCGTGGTCGTAGGGGGGCGAGACCTCGACGATGTCCGCCGAGACCAGGTCGAGCCCCGCCAGCCCCCGCAGGACCCCGAGCAGCTCCCGGCTGGTGAGGCCTCCCGCCTCCGGGGTGCCGGTGCCCGGGGCGTGGGCCGGGTCCAGGACGTCGATGTCCACGGAGACGTAGACGGGGGCGTCCCCCAGACGTTCCCGGATCCGCTCGGCGCAGCCCCGTACCCCCAGGGCCTCCACCTCCACGGCCGAGACCGTGGCGAAGCCCAACCGCTCATCGTCGGCCAGGTCCTGCCGGGAGAAGAGCGGCCCCCGGACCCCCACGTGGACGGCCCGGTCCTCGAGGAGCAGCCCCTCTTCCCAGGCCCGCCGGAAGGGCGTGCCGTGGGTGTAGGCCTGCCCGAAGTAGGTGTCCCAGGTGTCCAGGTGGGCGTCGAAGTGCAGCAGGGCCACGGGCCCGTGGCGCCGACGGATCGCCCGGAGGAGCGGCAGGGCGATCGTGTGGTCGCCGCCGAGCGCGAGCAGGTGCCCGGCCCGGGCCAGGACCCCGTCGGCGGCGTCCTCGATCTGCCGGATGGCCTCCCCGATGTCGAAGGGGTTGCAGGCGACGTCGCCGGCGTCGGCAACCTGCTGGGCCCCGAAGGGCTGGACGTCGAGGCCCGGGTGGTAGGCGCGGAGCAGGCGGGTGGCGTTGCGAACGGCGTGGGGGCCGAAGCGAGCCCCCGGCCGGTAGGTCACCCCGGCGTCGAAGGGCACCCCCACCACCGCCACGTCGCAGCGCTCCACCTGGTCCAGGCGGGGGAGGCGGGCGAAGGTGGGCGGCCCGGCGAACCGGGGCACCACCAGGGGGTCCACCGGGCCGACGGGGGTCGGCCGGTCGGGGACCTCGCCGCGCTCCTCGTCCACGGCCGGCCATGCTACCCCGCGGCGCCCACCTCGGGCCCGTCCGTCCGGGATGCAGCCGCCGCGCCGACGAGGCATGCTGGTCCCATGGCGCGGATCGAGGGCTACCGCTTCGGCCACGTGGTGGTGGACGGGGAGACCCACACGCGGGACCTCATCGTCCTACCCGGCCGGGTCGTCGGGAACTGGTGGCGGAGGGAGGGCCACGCCCTGGTCCTGGAGGACCTGGCCGGGGTCCTGGACGAGCTGCCCCAACGCCTGGTCGTCGGGACCGGCGCCGTCGGGCGGATGCGGCCGGACCCCGGCGCCCTCCGGGCCCTCCGGGACCGGGGGGTCGAGGTCGAGGTGCTGCCGACGGCGGAGGCGGTGCGGCGGTACGGGGAGCTGGACCCGGCCCGCACGGCCGCCGCCCTCCACCTCACCTGCTGAGCCCGGCGCCGGCTGGAGCTCGGCCCGTCCCTTCCGTCATACTCCCCGGGATGCCGGCGGCGGCGACCCTGGTGGCGCTCGGCGTGGTCCTGGGGCTCCAGGCCGTCCGGGCCCTGTTCCCCCTGGCCTTCGACCTCGGCGAGCGGGTGGGCTTCACCACCGTGGGCGGGGAGGTCCTCGCCGTCTACGCCCTCTCGCCGCTGTTGGCCTGGCCCCTGCGTCGGCTGCTGGGCGGCCGGGCGGCCCTGGCCCTGGCGGTGGCGGGCCTGGCCACCGCCCGCCTGGCCATGCAGGGGCTGCGGCCGGTGCCCCTCTGGCTCGCCCTGGCGGCCACCGTCGCGGCCCTCCTCGCCTGGACCCTGCTGGCCGCCGAGACCCCCCGGGGCGCCGTCGTCGTGGGCTTCCTCGCCGGCCTCGCCCTGGACACCGCCCTCCGGGCGGCCTTCCGCACCTGGGACCCGGTGTGGCAGGACGGCCCCCTTCCCTGGCTCGTCGCCCTGGTCCTCGCGGCCGGGACCGGCGTC
>CAYVCH010000167.1:0-5718 GCA_964449755.1 uncultured Actinomycetes bacterium | reverse complement strand
CACGGGCCACGGCGACCAGGCCGACGGCGTCGTCCCCGGCCCCCGGGCTGCCGCAGCCGATCACCCGTACCGTGGGCACCCGCCGCCTGCGGGCCGGCGCAGGCCGCCGGCTCAGCAGCGCTCCACCTCCAGGGCCAGGAAGTGGGTGGCGCAGGAGATGCAGGGGTCGTAGGTAGGCGCGGACGACCATCTCGCAGAGGCGGGCCAGCTCGCCGTCGGGCCGGTCCAGGACGCCGGGGACGAACCGGCGGAGGTCCTCCTCGATGTGGCGGAGGTTCTGCGACGTGGGGGGCACGATCTTCGCCGCCCTGACCCTCCCCCCGCCGTCCACCACGTATCGGTGGTAGAGGACGCCGCGGGGCGCCTCGGTCACCCACACCGCCCGCCCTGCCCGGGGAACCACGGGGACCGAGGGCGGGTCAGGCGGCTCGTAGTCGCGGATGAGGCGGACGGCCTCCTCCATGGCCAGGGCCACCTCGCCCAGCCGGGCCGCCATGGACAGGAAGGGGTCCGCCGCGGGCGGCTCCAGCCCCGCCCTGCGGCTCACCTCCCGGGCCGCCGGCGTGAGCCGCTCGGCGTTGAGGTTCACCCGGGCCAGGGGCCCCACGACGTAGGGCGTCCCCGTGTCGCGCATCCGGGCGTGGAGGGCGTTGGAGTGCGGCACCTGCACCTCCTCCACCACCTGCTCGAAGGTGAGGGCGTCGAAGGCCCGCCCCGCCGTGGACGCGAGCCGCCCCTCGTTCATCGGGTACTCCTCGGGGTGCACCATGGCCACGAGTTCGGCGGGACGTTCCAGCGACGGTCGGGCAAGCCCCGCCGTCCAGTCCGCCACCTCCGGCAGCAGGGCCAGGGCGTCCTCGAGGCGGGGGAGAAACGCCCGCAGCTCCCGGCGACGCGGGACCCGGGAGAACCCGCCAAGCCGGGGCGACACCGGGTGGATCTCCCGGCCCCCGATGGCCGCGAGGAGGTCGTTCCCCAGGCGCTTCATGGCGAGCCCCTGCTCCAGGCGGGTCCGCTCGGTCCTCGCCATCTCGATGGCGCTCTCGTAGCCCAGGTGGTCGGGGGCGGCCAGGAGGAACACGTGGAGCAGGTGGCTCGCGATCCACTCGGCGCAGTACAGGAGCCTCCGCAGCTCCCGCGTGCCGGGGGGCAGCTCGACGCCGAAGAGCCGCTCGAGGCCGTGGAGGGCGCTCATCTGGTAGGCGACCGGGCAGATCCCGCAGATCCGGGCCACGATGTCGGGGACCTCCGCGACGTGCCGGCCCACGAGGAAGGCCTCGAAGAACCGGGGCGGTTCGTAGATCTTTAGGCGGAGGTCGAGGAGGGTCCGGTCGCGCACCTTCAGGTGGAGGGCGCCCTCTCCCTCCACCCGGGCGATGGTGGGCACGTCCACCCGACGGTGGGTCACCGCGCCCTCCGCCCCCGCCCGACCAGGGCGGCGCGCAGGCGGGCCTGCCGGAACTCGGGCGCCCAGGCGGTGATCAGCTCGAACCGGTCGGCCGTCTCCTCCGGCGTGAGTCCGAGCCCGAGGAGGCGCCCCGCCAGGGCCGCGGTGTTCGGGCGCCGGGAGGGTCCGAAGCACCCGTAGCAGCCCCGACCGAAGGCCGGACAGAGGGCCCCGCAGCCGGTGCGGGTCATCGGGCCCAGGCACGGCTCGCCCTGGGCCACCACGACACACACGGACCCCCGCCGCTTGCACTCCAGGCACACCGGAGCGCTCGAGACCCGGGGCAGCGCCCCGACCAGCAGGGACGCGAGGGCCCCGAGGAGCTGGCCCCGGTCCACCGGGCAACCGGTGAGCTCGAGGTCCACCCGCACGTAGTCGGCGAAGGGGCGGGAGTTGGCGAGGGACCGCACGTACTCCGGGGCCGGGTAGACGGCCCGCGCGACCCGCCGCAGGTCCCCGGCGTTGCGCAGGGCCTGGACGCCGCCGGATGTGGCGCAGGCGCCGATGGTCATGAGGAACCTGGACTTCCGTCGGATCTCGCGGACCTCGGCTTCCTGCTCCGGCGTGGAGACCGATCCCTCGACGATCGTGACGTCGTAGGGGCCGGGGTCGGTGCTGGACGTGGCCTCGGGGAACCGGGCCACCTCCAGGGCCCCGGCCAGGTCGAGGAGGGCCTCCTCGGCATGCAGGAGCTGGAGCTGGCAGCCGTCGCAGAAGGCCATCTTGAACACCGCCAGCCGGGGGCGGGGGGTCACAGCTCGTCCACCCCCAGCAGCTCGGCCACCTCGTCGAATCGGAACACGGGACCCTCGGCGCAGACGAACCGGGGCCCGAGCTGGCAGTGGCCGCAGATCCCCACCGCGCACTGCATGTTCCGCTCGAGCGAGACGTACAGGGCCGTCGGCGCCAGCCCCAGGTCCAGGAGGACCCGGGCGACGAACCGCATCATGATCTCGGGGCCGCACACGAAGGCGACGGTCCGGGCCGGGTCCAGGTTGACCCCCGGGAGGAGCTCGGTCACGACGCCCTGGCCGTGGGGCAGGTCTCGTCGGGCACGTCCACGGTCGGGTGGACCTCGAGCCCGCGGGAGCGCATCCAGTGCATCCACACGTCGAGCTCGTTTCGGTAGAGCAGGTGCTCCGGCCCCCGGGCCCCCACCAGGACCACGACCCGACGGAACTGCCCTCGCTGCCGGAGGGCCCGGTAGGCGATGGGCCGCACGGGGGCGAGGCCGAGTCCCCCGGCCACGACGAGGAGGTCGCCCTTCCTGGCGGCGCCCAGCGGCCAGGGCCGCCCGAAGGGGCCGCGTAGGCCGACCTCGTCGCCGGGCCGCAGGTGTCGGAAGGCGTCGGTGACCCGGCCCGTGGAGCGGACCGTGTGGCCCAGGCGGCCCGGTCGGTCGGGGTCGGAGGACACCGACACCGGCACCTCCCCCACCCCGAAGAGGTAGACCATGTTGAACTGGCCCGGCTGGAACCGGTAGGCGCTCCGGTCCCCCTGCTCCCGGAAGGCGAGCCAGTAGGTGGAGGTGTCGGGGGTCTCGCGCACGATCCGCCGCACGGTGGCCACGCGGGGTGCGGTCAGCCCGCGGGCCCCCGGGGAGACGGCGGGCGCCGTCACGGCACCGCCTCCCCGGTGGCGCCGTCGGTCGCCCGGATGGCGGCGATCTCCTCGGTCACGTCGATCCCCACGGGACACCACGTGATGCACCGGCCGCACCCGACGCACCCGGAGGTCCCGAACTGGTCGATCCAGGAGGCGAACTTGTGGGTGAGCCACTGGCGGTAGCGGGCCTCGCGGCTGCGACGCACGGGGCCGCCGACGACGTGGCTGAACTCCTCCGAGAAGCAGCTGGCCCACTCCCGCACCCGGGTGGCCTCGTGGCCCGGGAGGTCCACGCCGTCCACCACGTCGTGGCAGAAGCAGGTCGGGCAGACCATCGTGCAGTTCGCGCACGCGAGGCACCGGGCCGCGGCATCTCGCCACCGGGGGTGCTCCCGGTTCCGATACAGAAGCCCCGGCAGGTCCGAGGTGTCGAGCTCCCTCCCCATGCGGCCAGCGGCCTCGCGAACCACCCTCCCGGCGGCCGCCACCTCCGCCCGCGTCGCCCATCGCAGCACCCCCTCAGGCTCGCCGTTCCGACCGGCCCGCCCGGCGAGGGACCGGCCCACCTCCGCCAGGACCTCCTCGCCTCGGGGCGACCCGACTCGCACCACGAAGCCCCCGGGCAGCTCCGTCAGGGCCAGGTCGAAGCGGTCGTGCAGGCGGGGCCGGTACCCATGGAGACGCGGAAGCAGGTCCCCCCGGCTCCCCACAGCTCACGCCGATGAGGAGCGCGCCCTCCCGACGGCGGCGGTAGCCCGGGTCCACGTCGAGGAAGACGCGGTCCTGCACCAGCACGCCGTGGAGGTCGCAGGGGCGGAGCCCCACGAGCGCCAGGGGTGGCTCGTCGGCGCGGGTCGGCTCCACCGCCAGCCTGCCGTGGTCGCGGGTCGCCCGGGCGAGCGGCTCACGGGGTGGAAACAGGAAGCGCCTGGCCGAGTCGGGGCCGTGGGCCCAGGCGAAGAGGCGATCGTCCCCCCGGTCCACGAGCCGGTAGCCGCCGGGGACCTGCTCCTCCCCGACCCCGCGGGGCAGGTCGTCCGGGCCCTCGATGCGCTCGAGGACGATGGCGCCGTCCCGCACGGTGGGCCCGATCAGCTCGTAGCCCGCGTCGACCAGCCTCTCCAGCAGGACGCCGAAGGCCCGGCGGTCCATGAACCGCGCCCTCTCCATTCCCCTCCAGGCTCTCCACCGGGCCGGTTCCGGCGTACGGTACAACGGCCGGGGCCCGGAGGGACGAAGGCCCTGCCGCGGCCCCGCAGGTGCCCCGGCCGTCGCGTAGCCTGTACGCCGTGGCCGGAGCCCTGCTCACCGACCTCTACGAGCTCAACATGGCGGCGAGCTACCTCCGCCGGGGCATGGACGAGCCCGCCACCTTCAGCCTCTTCGTCCGCCGCCTGCCTCCCGACCGCGGCTTCCTCGTGGCGGCGGGACTCGAGGCCTGCTTGGAGTTCCTGGAGGGGTTCTCCTTCACCGAGGAGGACCTCCACTACCTGGCCCGGACCCAGGGGTACGACGACGACATCCTGGACGCCTTCCGGGACCTCCGCTTCGAGGGAGACGTGTGGGCCGTCCCCGAGGGCCGGGTGGTCTACGCCAACGAGCCGCTCCTCGAGGTCACCGCCCCCATCGCCGTCGCCCAGCTCGTCGAGACCTACCTCCTGAACCAGGTGACCTTCCAGACCACCATCGCGTCGAAGGCGGCCCGCTGCCGCCTCGCCGCCCGCGGCGCGGACCTGGTGGACTTCGCCTTCCGCCGGACCCAGGGCGCCGAGGCCGCCATGGCCGTGGCTCGGGTCACGGCCATGGTGGGCTTCGTGGCCACCAGCAACGTGGAGGCTGCCCGCCGGTACGGCCTCCTGGCCGCCGGGACCATGGCCCACTCCTTCGTCGAGGCCTTCCCCACCGAGGAGGAGGCCTTCCGGGCCTTCGCCCGGGACTTCCCCCACCGATCCGTCTTCCTGGTCGACACCTACGACACCCTGAACGGAGTGCGCGCCGCCATCCGGGTCATCCGCGAGCTGGGCCTCGCCGACCGCCTGGGGATCCGCCTGGACAGCGGCGACCTGGCCACCCTGGCCAAGCAGGCCCGGGCCATGCTCGACGAGGCCGGCCTTCCGTCGGTGCGGATCTTCGCCAGCGGGAGCCTGGACGAGTACGCCATCGAGGAGCTGGTCCGGGCCCAGGCGCCCATCGACGCCTACGGGGTGGGCACCCGGCTGGGGGTCTCCGCCGACGCCCCGTACCTGGACTCCGTCTACAAGCTCGTCCAGTACGGGGACCGGCCGGTCCTCAAGCTCTCCGCCGACAAGGCCACGGCCCCGGGTCCGAAGCAGGTCTTCCGGGGCCCCGGCGGCGACGTCGTCGGTCTGCGCACCGAGGAGGCCCCGGCGGGCACGGAGCCCCTGCTCGTCCCGGTGATGCGGGGTGGGCGCCGGGCCGGGCCGCCGGCGCCCCTGGAGGCCGCCCGGGCCCGATTCGAGGCCGACCTGGCGGCCCTCCCGGAAGGGGTCCGGCGCCTGGCCGACCCCGACCAGCCGGAGCCGGCCGTGTCCCCGGCCCTCCGCGAGCTCACCGACCGGGTCCGCGCCGAGGCCCTGCGCCGGGCGGGCCTGTCCCGGTAGCGGCGCGCCCCCGGCGGCCCTCCTACCGGACCTCGCCGTCGGCCG
>CAYVCH010000166.1:0-5730 GCA_964449755.1 uncultured Actinomycetes bacterium | reverse complement strand
GGCGTCAGCCGAGAAGGCCCTTCAGTGGCCGATCCCTGTCAAACATGGGCTAGAACCGGGGCGCCTCCGTGTACTCCCCGAAGACCCGGCGGAGGGCTCCAACCACCTCCCCCTCGGTGCAGCCGGCCCGGGCGCATTCCACGATGGGCTCCATGAGGTTCGCCTGCCCCCGGGCGGCCTCCTCCAGGGCCTCCAGGGCCGCCCCGGCCCGGGCCCCGTCGCGCCCGGCGCGCCGCTCGCGGACGGCCCGGACCTGGGCCTCCTCCACCTGGGGGGGGATGACCAGGGTGGGGATCTCGGGCCCCTCCTCCTCGACGAACTCGTTCACCCCCACCCGCACCAGCCGTCGCTTCTCGAGCCTGAGCTGCTCCCGGTAGGCGGCGTCGGCGATCTCCTGCTGGAAGAAGCCGCGGTCGATGCCGGCCAGCACCCCCTCGAGCATCGAGCCCCCGCCCAGGTCCTCGATGCGGGCGAAGTACCCCTCGGCCAGCTCCTCCAGACGGGAGGTCAGGGCCTCCACGAAGTAGGACCCGCCCAGGGGGTCGATCACGTTCGCCACCCCCGTCTCGTGGGCGATGATCTGCTGGGTCCGCAGGGCCAGCCGGGCCGCCTCCTCGGTCGGCAGGGCGAGGACCTCGTCCAGGGCGTTCGTGTGGAGGGACTGGGTGCCACCGAGGACCGCGGCCAGGGCCTCGATGGCCGTCCGCACGACGTTGTTGTAGGGCTGCTGGGCCGTGAGGGAGCAGCCCGCCGTCTGGGTGTGGAACCGGAGGCGCCGGGCCTCCTCGTCCTCCAGGCCGTAGCGCTCCCGGAGCCACCGTTCCCAGAGGCGGCGGGCCGCCCGGAACTTCGCGATCTCCTCGAAGAAGTCGATGTGGGCGTTGAAGAAGAACGAGAGCTGGCGGGCCACCCGGGCCAGGGGTAGCCCTCGCTCCCGGCCCAGCTCCAGGTAGGCGAAGCCGTCCGCCAGGGTGAAGGCCAGCTCCTGGGCGGCCGTGGCACCGGCCTCCCGGATGTGGTAGCCGGAGACGCTGATGGGGTGCCACTTGGGCACCTTCTCGGCGCAGAACTCCAGGAGGTCCGCGATGAGCCGCAGGTGGGGCCGGGGCGGGAAGATCCACTCCTTCTGCGCGATGTACTCCTTCAGGATGTCCGTCTGGAGGGTGCCGTCGAGGCGCTCCCAGGCCACCCCCTGCCGCTCGGCGGCCACCAGGAAGAAGGCGAAGATGACGGCCGCCGGGCCGCTGATGGTCATGGACGTGGTGATGGCCCCGAGGTCGATGCCGTCGAAGAGGACCTCGAAGTCGGCGGCCGAGTCCACCGCCACGCCGCAGCGGCCCACCTCCCCCTCGGAGCGGGGGTCGTCGGAGTCCCGCCCCATGAGGGTCGGCATGTCGAAGGCCACCGAGAGCCCCGTCTGGCCCTGCTCCAGGAGGTAGCGGTAGCGGGCGTTCGTCTCCGCCGGCGTGCCGTACCCGGCGAACTGCCGCATCGTCCACAGCCGCCCCCGGTACATCGTGGGGTAGACCCCGCGGGTGAAGGGGGGGAGCCCCGGGTGACCCAGGTCCCGGTCGTGGTCCAGGCCGGCCACGTCCTCCGGCGTGTACAGCGGCTTCAGGGGCTCGCCGGAGAGGGTCTCGAAGTCGGCGTCCCGCTCGCCGGCGGCCCGGTACGCCACCTCCCAGCGCTCCCGCCCGTCCATCCGTCGCCTCCCTCAGCCCTCGCGGACCCGTTCTACCAGGATCGCCGCGGCCCGGTAGGGGTCGGCCCGGCGGGCCTCCAGGTCGTCCACCAGGTCCTCGGAGGCGTCCAGGGCGTCCCGGGCCACCAGGCGGAGGCGCTCCACGGCGAGGGCGGCCAGCTCGGCGGCCAGCCGCGCCCGCCGCCGGGCCCGCAGGCGGCCGCTGGCCTCCTGGTGCTCGCGGTGCCGCTCCACGGCCTCCCACAGCTCCCCGATGCCCTCCCGGGTGACGGTGCAGGTCCGCACGACCGGCGGCACCCAGTCCAGCTCGGGGCCCATCCGGACCAGGGCCTCCAGGTCCCGGACGGCCTCGTCGGCCCCCTCCCGGTCGGCCTTGTTCACGACGAACACGTCGGCCACCTCCAGGACCCCGGCCTTGGCCACCTGGACGGCGTCCCCCCACCCGGGGGCCACGACGACGAGGGTCGTGTCGGTGGCGGCGGCCACGTCCACCTCGGCCTGGCCCACCCCCACGGTCTCCACGATCACCAGGTCCTTCCCGGAGGCGTCGAGGATGCGGACGGCCTCGGGGGTGGCCAGGGCGATGCCCCCCAGGTGACCCCGGGTGGCCATGGACCGGATGAAGACCTTCGGGTCCGTGGCGTGCTCCTGCATCCGCACCCGGTCCCCCAGGAGGGCCCCGCCCGAGATCGGCGAGGTGGGATCCACGGCCAGGACCGCCACTGACAGCCCCCGCTCCCGGCCCGCCCGGACCAGCTCCCGGGCCAGGCTCGACTTGCCGACTCCCGGCGCCCCCGTCAGGCCCACCGTGGCCGCGCGGCCCGTGTGGGGGAACAGGGCGGCCGAGAGCTCGGGCAGCTCGGCCGCCCCGTCCTCCACGAGCGAGATGGCCCGGGCCACCGCCCGGGGCTCCCCGCCGAGGACCCCCTCGACCAGTCGCGCGACGTCCACCCCCCAAGCCTACCCGCCGTCAGCCCGCCGACAGCAGGCGGGCCAGGCGAGACAGGGCCAGGGGGTGGCGGAGGAGGCCGGAGACGCGGACCCGCCCCGCCAGCACCGCCCGCAAGACCCGTCGGCCCTGGGGCCGCAGGGGGTCGGGGAGCCCCAGGCGCAGGGGGGCCGACGCCAGGTCCAGGAGGGACCTGGAGTCGGCGGTCACCAGGACCGCGACGGCGCCCGGTCCGACCCCGTCCCGCACGCGGACCCGGTCGGCCGCGATCTCCAGGGTCACCGCGACGCCGGCGTCGGGGGCCGCGATGCCGATCCGGGCGGGGCGAAGCAGGACCCGGCGGGCGGGGTCGCGGGCCAGGTTGGACTGGATGAGCCCCCCGACCAGGGAGGCCAGGCCGCTCGGCGCGGCGTCGGCGTACTCGATCGTCACGCCCCCCTCCGCAGGCCCGCCCGAGGCTGCCACCGGCTCGACCTCCCCTGCTCAGGGCACGAGGACCACCTTCGTGGCCTCCCGGGCGTCGAACAGCTCGTACCCGCGGGGGGCCTCCTCCAGGGGGAGCCGGTGGGAGACGAGGGGGACCGGGTCCATCCTGCCGGCCGCCACCTCGGCCATGGCCCGCTCCCACCAGGCCTGGACGGGGCAGATTCCGGCGAACCGGAGGGTGAGGGCCCTGGTCCAGTAGATGCCGAGCTGGACCTCGGCCGTCTCGCCCGCGTACATGCCGACCACCGCCACGGTCCCGCCCCGCCGGACCACCGCCACGGCGGTCTCGAAGGCGGCGGCGCTGCCGACGGCCTCGACCACCGCGTCCGCCCCCCGGCCCTCCGTCGCCTCGGCCACGGCCGTCTCGGGATGTCGCTCCGCCACGTTGACGGGCTCGCCCCCGACCGCGGCGGCCAGGGCGAGCCGGGAGGGCTCCAGGTCCAGGGCCAGCACCCGCTCCGCCCCCAGGCAGCGGGCGGCCTGGACCGCGAAGTGCCCGACGGGCCCCGCCCCCACCACGGCCACGGTCCGCCCCGGCCCCGCCCCGGCCAGGGCGGCCCCGTAGTAGCCCGTCGTCAGGACGTCCCCCACGAACAGCGCCCGCTCGTCCTCCATCCCCTCGGGGACCGCCAGGAGGTTCACGTCGGCCCCGGGCACCCGCACCAGCTCGGCCTGGCTGCCCGGCAGGCTCCCGGCGAAGGCCCCCGACCCCAGGGCCCGGAACTCCTCGCAGAGCTGGGTGTCGCCGCGCCGACAGAACCAGCACCGGCCACAGGCGATGACGAAGGACACCACCACCCGGTCGCCCGGCCGGAACCGCCGCACGCCGTCGCCGACGGCCTCCACCACCCCCACGGCCTCGTGGCCGATCACGTCCCCCGGGTCCAAGGGGGCCTTGCCGTGGAGAAAGTGCAGGTCGGAGCCGCAGATGGCCGCGCGGCTCACGCGCACGAGGGCGTCCCCCGGCTCCTCGACGCGGGGGTCGGGCAGCTCGACGACCCCGACCCGGCCCACGCCCTCGAAGACGACGGCCCTCACGAGCCCCCTGGTCCCTCGTCGGGGAAGGTGGTGGGCACCGCCTGGGTCAGGTTGACCAGCTCGCTCGCGGCCCGCACGTAGCGGACGATGGTGGAGAGGTCCCCCCGCAGCTTGAGCTTCCCCTGCATCATGCCCTTGATGGGGTCCAGGTCCCCCCGGAGCACCTCCCGCCACCGGGAGTAGGGGGCCCGGATCACGTAACGGGCCCGCTCGCCCTCCTCGGGACTCACGGCCCCCGCCTCCCGGCACTCCCCGTGCCACAGGTCCAGCCGGCCCCAGAAGTCCTCGGGGACCCGCTCGTCGGGCTCGGCCTCGATGACGAAGGCGATGTCGCCCTCCCAGTCGGCGGCCGCCTCCCGGTACTCGGCCGAGCCGTTGATGCGCTCGCGGAACTCGACGAACCACTCGTGGCTCGGGAACCTCGGCACGGGCCGAAGGGTACCGCAGGGCGTCCCCCGGTCTCAGCTGGCGAGGATGAGGGCGAGGCCGAGGAGGTTGAAGGCGGCGTGGGCGACGACGGGTGCCAGGATGTTCCGCCGGCGCTCGTAGAGGTAGGCGAGGCCTGCCCCCGTCACCACCATGACGCCCACCAGCAGCACCGCGCTGGCCCAGGGGGCCTCCACGTAGTGGACCAGGCCGAAGGCGAGCCCGGAGGCGGCGGCCCCCGCCGCGAAGCCGCGCCGGTCCCGGACGGCCCGGAACAGGAGCCCCCGGAAGAACAGCTCCTCGACCACCGGGGCCACCACCAGCGCGAAGGGGACGGCCACGCCCAGGGCGAGGGGCGAGAGATCCCGCGGCAGCTGCTCGGGGACCCGGACCGGCTCCCCGGTGACCGCCCGCAGCAGGATGCCCAGGACGCCCCCGCCCAGGAGGGCGGCCACCACGTAGAGCCCCAGCCCGAACAGGGCCCCCGCCCGCACCTCCCTCCAGGGGCGGAGCGGCAGGCCCAGGACCCGGACCCACCCGGGGTGGAGGACCCGCAGCCAGAGCAGCACCACCCCGAGGACGACCACCTCCGAGGCGGCGGCGGCGGCCAGCCGGGCGGTCGAGGGGGGCTCCACCGCGCGCAGCACCGGCAGGGTCGCCACGCTCGCGACCAGCGCCCCCAGGGCGTAGACGGCGATGGCCTCCCACCAGCGCCAGGCCGCCCGGGGCGGCCCGCCGGGACCCGGTGCCGGGGGCAGCCCCGCGGCCAGCGCCGGGCGGGCGTCCTCGGGCGGGGGGAGGTCCGGGCGGGGAGGTGGGCTCTGGTTCACCCCTCCATCTTCCCCGCCCGGCCCGCGGCTGACACCTGGCCGGGAGGCCCCTCCACCGGGCCGGGGGCGGTACCCAGCCCCGCCCACAGGATCCCCCCCAGGGAGGTGGCGAAGCCCAGGCCTCCGGCGGCGGCGCCCGAGTCGTTGACCAGCACCGCCACCAGGCCGGCCACCGCCGTCACCAGGAGGGCGTCGTGGAAGGCCCCCCGCCCCTCCAGGGCCTCGCGCACCGGCCGGGGCGGACGGAGCAGGACAACCAGGCACCCCACGAGCCCCAGGACGGGGACCACGGCGAAGGG
>CAYVCH010000165.1:0-5764 GCA_964449755.1 uncultured Actinomycetes bacterium | reverse complement strand
GGTGGTGAGGCGCTGCCACTCGAGCGTGAGCATCCGGTGGCGCTGGAGGTCCCGGAAGGCGCCGAAGTCGCAGAGGACGTCGAAGCGGTAGCCGGTGCGCTCGAAGGCCCGGCCCGGCTTGTGGCGGCGGTTCCCCCGCTCGCCGACGTAGGCCCGGAGGACCTCCGCCCGCTCGGCCTCGCTCATCCCGCGGGCGACCTCGAGGAGCTGGTCGTCGGGGAGGTCGGAGCAGGCGTAGAGGGCGGCCGCCACCACCTTCACCTCGCCCTCGGGGTCGAAGTCGGTGAGGGTCACCTCGGGCCGGGGCTCGGGCCGGACGCCGAGGAGGAGCTTGCCCGCGACCTCGTCGGTCCGCTCGCGGGTCTCCCGGAGGTAGCGGGACCAGGCCACCCCGCGGTCCTCCACGTCCACCCGCCGGAGGAAGGCGGGGATCACCTTCCGCAGCTCGGCGAGCATGAGGTCCGAGTACCCCCGGACCTCGGCCAGGGGATGGGCGCGGAGGCGGAGGAGCATCTGCTCGTAGGCCTGCCCGGTCGCGTAGATCCCGACGTTCGACCGCGTGGCCGCGGGGAGGAGGTCGCGGAGGGTGTCGCAGGTCTTCGCGGTGATCGTGGCGCGGTAGACCGACTCGGGGTCGGCGGGGTCCTTCGGGAACCGCTCGCGGTAGTAGGCCTCCATCCGCTCGAAGAGCCGGCCGTAGGTCGAGAACGCGAGATCGACGAAGTCCCCGAAGCCCCGCTCGAGCGGGGTGCCCTCGATCTCCGGCGGCACGACGACCCGCCACCGACCCCCGGGGCGGTCGTCGTAGCGCATGTAGCGGGTGGACTGCTCGAGGTAGGCGGCGAGCCGCCCCCACTCGATGGCCTTCGTGAGCAGCTGGGAGGCCTGCTCGCAGGCCAGGTGGACGCCGCCGAGCTGGGCCACCGAGTCGTCCCCGTACTCGAAGAACACCCGGTCGTACAGGCGCTCCGCCCGCGCCACCCCGACCGCCGCGGTCCCGCCCGCCTCCTCGACCTGCTCGGCGAACTCGTCGAGGAAGAGCCGGCGGAGGGGCTTCGCGGTCCGGGAGTAGCGGGCGAAGAGGGCGCCCTTCACCACCTCCGGGAGGTTCACCAGCGCGAAGACGGGGCCGTCGAGGTCGGTGAAGTACCGGGCGAGGATCTCCCGCTCCCCGGCGGTGAACTCCTCGCGGGCGAACCACAGCGCCATCGGCCCGCCCGATCCTACACCGGTGCTCGGGCTCGCCGGCCGGCGCGGCGGCTCAGCCGCCCTCGGGGGGCGGGCTTGTGGCGGGCGCCTCGGTCGAGGGGAAGAGGACGACCTGGCTGCCCGGAAGGACCGATGTGCCGGGCTCCGGCTGCATGGCCGCGACCTTTCCCGGCCGCGGGCAGGTCGGGTTGAACTGTGGCTCCCCGTAGGCCACCAGGAGGCCGAGCTTGCCGAGGTCCGACTCCGCCTTCCCCTGGCTCTTGCAGACGAGGTCGGGGACGATCACCGTGGTGGGCGTCGGCGGCGCCACCGCCACCACCACGTTCACCGCTGTGCCGGGCTGCACCTTCTGGCCGGGGGCGGGGAACTGGTCGATGATCTCGCCGGGCTCGGCAGCGCCCGGTTCGACGGCCTGCTCCGTCTGGAGGCCCAGGGTGAGTCCGACCTCCTCGAGGGCGGCCTGGGCCTCCGCGGGCGTGCTGCCGGTGAGGTCGGGGACCTCCACGGGCCTCGGGCCCCTGGACACGACCAGGTCGACGAGGGTGCCCTCGGGGACCGTCGCCGGGGGCGCCGGGTCCTGGGCGATCACCTCGCCGGCGGGGGCCTCGTCGAACCTCCGCTTCACCACACCGACGTGGAGGCCCGCGTTCTCCAGGATGCTCCTGGCCTGGATCTCGGAGAAGCCCAGCACCCTGGGGACCTCCACCTGGGGCACCGGGGGCGGCTCCTGCTGGCCGATGAGGGCGCGGACCAGCAGGTAGAGCCCGCCGCCGAGGAGCGCGGTCACGGCCAGGGCGGCGACGACTAGGCCCACCACGTTCCGCCCGGGCCGCTCGGGCTCCTCCGGGGGCAGCTGGGCGGTGGGCGGCCCGCCGGGCCGCAGGGCCACCGTCGGCTGCTCGGGCAGGAGGGTGGCGGCCTCGACGGGCTCGCCTCGGCCGACCCGCTCCAGGTCCCGCCGCAGCTGCTCGGCGGAGGGGTAGCGGTTGGCCGGGTCCTTGGCGAGGCAGCGGAGGACCACGGCGTCCAGGGCGGGCGGGATGTCCGGGTTCCACCGGGAGGGGGGCTCGGGGGCCTCCTGGACGTGCTTGTAGGCGACGGCGACGGCGGAGTCCCCGGTGAAGGGCGGCCGGCCGGTCAGCATCTCGTAGAGGACGACCCCCAGGGAGTAGATGTCGGAACGCTCGTCCACCGGCTCCCCCCTCGCCTGCTCGGGGGAGAGGTAGGACGCCGTCCCGAGGACCGCCGCGGTCTGCGCCACCGTCTCCGCGCCGTCGGCGAGGCGGGCGATGCCGAAGTCCATGACCTTGACCTGGCCCTCGGGGGTGACCATGACGTTGCCGGGCTTGATGTCCCGGTGGACGATGCCCTGCCGGTGCGCGGCGGAGAGGGCCCGGCACACGGCCCCGGCCAGCTCCAGGGCGGCTGCCGTGGGCAAGGCCCCCCCGGAGGCGAGGCGGTCGGCCAGGGTCCGGCCGTCCACGTACTCCATGACGATGTAGTGGGTTCCATCGTCGGAGCCCGTGTCGTAGACGTTCACGACGTTCGGGTGGTTGAGGCGGGCCGCGGCCCGGGCCTCCCGCCGGAAGCGCTCGACGAAGGCGGCGTCCCGGGCGAACTGGGGCGCCAGGACCTTGATGGCCACGGGGCGGCCGAGGACGGTGTCCGTCCCCCGGTGGACCTCGGCCATGCCACCGGCCCCGATCGTGCCCTCCAGGCGGTAGCGCCCTCCGAGTAGCCGCTCGCCCATCGTCTCCCTTCGCGTCTCCTGCTCTGGACTCTCCTCAGCCTGCCGGTGCCCCCTCGCCCCCCAGGACCGCCTCGATGACCGCCCGCGCGATGGGGGCGGCCACCCGACCCCCCGTGGCCTCGCTGCCCAGGCTACCGCCGGAGAGGACGACCACGGCGACGGCGACGCGGGGCGCCTGGGCCGGCGCGAAGGCCACGAACCAGGCGTGGGGGGCCTGCCCGTCGCCGTGCTGGGCCGTGCCGGTCTTGCCCGCGACCTGCACGCCCGGGATCCGGGCGGCGGTCCCCGTCCCCGACTCGACCACGGCCACCATCATGGCGGTGAGCCGGGCCGCCGTCTGGGCGGAGATGGGGCGGCCGTAGGGCTCGGGGAGGACCCGCCGGATCACCCGCCCCTGGGGGTCGCGGACCTCCCGGACCAGGCGGGGCCGCATCATCACGCCATCGTTGCCGATGGCGGCGGCCACCAGGGCCATGTGGAGGGGGTTGGTGGCGACGTCGGCCTGGCCGATGGCGGAGAAGGCGAGGAGCGGGTCGTTCCCCTCGAAGTAGTCGGGGTCGGGGAAGACCCCCTCCTGGAAGGGGGCGTCGAAGGGGATGTCGCCGGCCCCGGCGCGGGCGGCGAAGCCAAAGGCCCGGGCCTGGGCCGCGAGGGCCTCGGCACCCAGGGCCAGCCCCACCTGGCCGAAGGTCACGTTGCAGGAGACCCGGAGGGCGTCGGCGAGGGTGATCCGGGGGGCCCCGCCGAGGCAGGCCGAGCCCCCGAAGTTCTCCAGGGTCTCGACGGTGAGGGGCAGCGGCAGCTCCCGTGGGTTGGGCCAGGTGCTGTCGGGCCCCAGGCCATGTTCCAGGGCCGCCGCGGCGGTCACGATCTTGAAGGCGGAGCCTGGCGGGAACAGCTCGTCGGTGGCCCGGGACAGCAGCGGCTTGGCCGGGTCGGCGTTCAGGCGCCGCCAGGCCCTGCGGACCTCCCGGGGGTCGTGGGAGGCCAGGGGATTGGGGTCGTAGCTGGGATTGGAGACCAGGGCCAGGACATCGCCGGTGGCCGGGTCGACCGCGGCCACTGCCCCGGGGAGGCCCCCGAGGGCCGTGGCGGCCGCCCGCTGGACCTCGGGGACGATGGTCGTCACCACCGTGGCCCCCCGCCGGGGCCGGCCGAGGATGAGGTCCGCCAGGGTCCGGGGGACCAGCTCCGGGATGTCCCCCAGGAGCTCGGCACCGTAGGTGGCCTCCAGCTTCGTGGCGCCGAAGATGGGCGAGACGAAGCCCGTGACGCCGGCGTAGAGGGGTCCATGGGGGTACCGCCGGCGGTACCGGAGCTGGCCGCCGGTCGGACGGCTGCGGGCGAGGACGGTGCGGCCGTCGGCCGCCAGGATCGGCCCCCGCTGCACCCGGTACTCGGCCACCAGCCGCCGGGCGACGTTGGCCGGGTGGGCCGCGATCCGGTCGGCGGCCACCACCTGCAGGTAGGTCACCTGGGCCAGGAGCACCGCGAACAGGGCCAGCATGGCGAGGCCGAGGCGGCGGATGTGCCTATCCACGGCGGCGACCCCCCGGGGCCTGGAGGCCTCCGGCCGAGGACGCCCGGACGAGCAGGGCCAGGATCGCGAGGTTGGCGACGAGGCTGGAGCCCCCGTAGGAGACGAAGGGCAGGGTGATCCCGGTGAGGGGGATGACCCGGGTGACCCCGCCCACGATGACGACGGTCTGGAGGCCGAGGATGGTGGTGAGACCGGCCGCGAGCAGCTTGCCGAAGGCGTCGGGCCGGGCCAGCGCCACCCGGTAGCCGCGGCCCACCAGGATCACGTAGAGGAGGAGGACGGCGGCGCTGCCGAGGAGCCCCAGCTCCTCGCCGATGGCGGCGAAGATGAAGTCGGTGGCGGCGAAGGGCACGAGCTGGGGAAGTCCCCGGCCGGGCCCGGCGCCCACCAGCCCCCCGCTGGCCAGGGCGAACTGCCCCTGGGCCAGCTGCCCGTAACCCTGGAGGTTCACCTTCTCGGGGTCCAGGGCGTGGAGCCACACGTCGACCCTGGTCTGGACGTGGGAGAAGGCTGCGTACCCCAGGGTGGCTCCGGCGGCGAACAGGAGAAGGCCGAGGACCAGGTAGGCGGCCCGGCCGGTCCCGAGCCAGAGCATGAGGACGAAGATGGCGAAGAACAGCAGGGACGCGCCCAGGTCCCGCTCCAGGAACAGCACGGCCAGGGACGCGCCCCAGGCGAGCAGGAGGGGGGCCAGGTGCTTGGCCGGGGGCAGCCGCAGGGGGCCCAGGCGGGCCACGGCGGTGCCCAGGAGGTCGCCCTTGGCGGCGAGGTACGAGGCGAGGAACACCACCAGCAGGACCTTGGCGGGTTCGGCGGGCTGGAAGCCCAGGGGACCGACCCGCACCCACAGGCGGGCGCCGTTGACCTCCCGGCCGAGCCCGGGCACGACCGGCAGGAAGAGCAGGAGGAGGGCGGCGAGGCCGGTCGTGTAGGTGAAGGCGTCGAGCTGGCGGTCGTCCCGCACGAGGACCAGGGTGAGGAGGAAGGCGAGGAGGCCCACCGCCAGCCAGGTGGCCTGCTCGGCGGCGAGGTCGCCGGAGAGGCGGAAGATGGTGGCGAAGCCGATCCCGGCCAGGGCGGCGGCGGCGGGGAACAGCACGGGGTCGGCCCCCCGGGCCAGGCGGCGGATGGCCAGGTGGGCGACGAGGTAGCCGGCCGCGAAGACCGACCCGTACAGGGCGAGGTTGGCGGGGACCCTGCCGCGCTTGCCCAGTCCCACGAGGGCGTAGGCGCCGACCGAAAGGAGGAGGGCCAGCAGGGTGAGG
>CAYVCH010000164.1:0-5778 GCA_964449755.1 uncultured Actinomycetes bacterium | reverse complement strand
GGCCGACCTGCTGCGCCGGACCCTGGCGGCCGCCGAGGCCGCGGGCGCCCTGGCCGTGGTGGTCCACGCCGGCTCGGGCGGGCCGGACGAGCCGGCCCGAGCCCTCGCCCGAGCCGCCCGGACCCTCCGCCCCCTCCGGGGGCTCGGCCGGGTCCGCCTGGCCGTCGAGCTCACCGCCGGGACGCGGGGCTCGGTGGCCTCCACCTGGACCGAGGCGGCCCGGCTCCTGGACGCCGTCGACGACGAGGCCCTGGCCCTGTGCGCCGACACCTGCCACCTGTTCGCCGCCGGCTACGGGCTGGACCGGGAGGAGGGGGTGGAGGCCTGCTTCGAGGAGCTGCGGGCCCTGGGCCTGGCGGGGCGGCTGCTGGTCCTTCACGCCAACGATGCCAGGGACCCCCGGGGCTCCCGCCGGGACCGCCACGAGCACGTGGGCCGAGGCCACATCGGCCACCGGGGGTTCCGGGCGATCCTGGCCCGGCCGGAGCTCGGGAGGGCCGCGGTCGTCGTGGAGACCCCCGGCGGGGCGGACGCCCAGGGACAGGACATCCGCGTCCTCCGCCGCCTCGCCCGGCGGCGCTGATCCCGGACCGCCCCGGCCGCCGGGAGGTGGGCCGCCCCTCAGGCCTCGAGGGCTGCCCCCGGCCCCTCCTGGTAGGCGTAACGCTCCTCCCGCCAGGGGTCGGCGTGGACGTGGTAGCCCCGCTCCTCCCAGTAGCCCCGGCGGTTCTCGGCCAGGAACTCCAGGCCCCGGACCCACTTCGCGCTCTTCCACCCGTAGCGCTTGGGGACCACCAACCGCAGGGGGAAGCCGTGCTCGGGAGCCAGCGGCTCGCCGTTCCGCCCCCAGGCCAGGAGCACGTCGTCGTCCAGGAGGGCCTCCAGGGAGAGGTTGGCGGTGTAGCCCCCCTCGCAGTGGACCAGGACCCAGGCGGCCTCGGGGCGGGGCCGGGCCGCCTCGGCCAGGCTGCGGAAGGCCACCCCCTCCCAGAGGTTGTCCAGGGTCGTCCACCCCGTCACGCAGTGGAAGTCGGCCCGGACCCGGACCACCGGCAGGTCCCGGAGCTCGGCGTAGGTGAGGCGCAGGGGCCGCTCCACGCGGCCGAAGACCCGCAGGTCCCAGGTGGCCTCGTCGAACCCGGGGACCTCCCCGACGTGCAGGATGGGCCAGGTGGTGACCAGCCGCTGGCCGGGGGGGACCCGGCCGACGAGGTCCTCCGGAAGGCCCCTGGCCGGGCGCATCACCGCCCGCCCCCCGGCCTCACCGGCGCTCCCTCGCGAGCGATGGCGCTCCCTCCCCCCGGCCTCACCGGCGCTCCCTCCCGAGCGTGGCGCTCCGCCAGGCTACCTCGGGCCCGGCAGGTCCGCCGCCAGCTCCCGCCAGGCCGCCAGGGCCGCCTCCACCCCCCGGTCGTCCACGTCCCGGTGGGTGACCATCCGGACCCTCCCGGCCACCAGGGTCGTGCCGACCCCCAGGGCTCCCAGGCGCCCCACGGCCTCCGCCGGCGGCAGGCCCCGGGCGGCGGTGTCCACGTAGACCATGTTGGTCTCCACCCGGGCCGGGTCCACCGCGCCCGGCAGGACCTCGGCCACGCCCTCGGCCAGGCGCCTGGCTCGCCGGTGGTCCTCGTGGAGGCGCCCCGGGCCCTCCTCCAGGGCCACCAGGCCCGCCGCCGCCAGCACCCCCGCCTGACGCCAGCCCCCGCCGAAGAGGATCTTCAGGCGCCGGGCCTCCCGCAGGAGCTCGGCGGGCCCGCAGAGCAGGGACCCCACCGGCGCCCCCAGGCCCTTGGAGAGGCAGAACATGAGGGCGTCGGCGCAGGCCGCGTACTCGGCCACGTCGGTGCCGGCGGCCACGGCCGCGTTGAACAGGCGGGCCCCGTCGAGGTAGACGGGGACGCCCCGCTCCTCCGCCACCTTGCGGATGGCCCGCATCTCCTCGACGGGCATGACGGTGCCCCCGGCGTGGCCGTGGGTGTTCTCCAGGGCCACCAGGTCCACCACCTCGACGTCGTACAGGACGTCGGGCTGGAGGGCCTCGGCCACCGCCTCCGCGGTGAGCTGGCCCCGCTCGTCGCCGGGGAGGGTCCGGTAGGCGATGCCCGAGACCGCGGCCGAGGTGGCCACCTCGGTGCTCGCCACGTGGGCGTGGGCCTCGGCCACCACCAGGTGGCCGGCCCCCGTCGCGAACAGCCGCAGGCCGATCTGGTTGGCCATGGTGCCCGTGGGCACGAACAGGGCGGCCTCCTTGCCGGTCACCTCCGCCGCCCGTTCCTGGAGCCGGTTGACCGTGGGGTCGTCCCCGTACCAGTCGTCCCCCACCTCGGCCTCGGCCATGGCCCGGCGCATGGCCGGGGAGGGCCTGGTCACGGTGTCGGAGCGGAGGTCCACCCGGTAGGGCACGGTCCGGCCAGTATACGGGGGGCTACTCCGGCGGCTCCGGCCCCACCCCCGCGAGGTAGCCGAAGCGCTCCCGGAAGGCCTCCGGGCTCTCCCCCGCCGCGGCGGCGATGGGACCGAGCTTGCCCGGGTCCTCCAGGTCCTCCCGTTCCAGGCGGATCATGTACTCCCTCGCCACCCGGTAGGACTCCCCGCCCACGTCCACCAGGCGCACCCTGGGCCGGCCGGTGGCGGGGTCGTCGAAGGAGCCGAAGGGCAGGGTGACGCAGCGCCCCTCCTGGATGGCGATCATCGCCCCCCGCTCCTCCCCTCCGGCGGCCAGGAGCCGCCGGAGGTAGTCGACGGCGCCGAAGCCGAGGTCCCGGGTGTACTCGATGTCGAAGGGGATGGGCGGCGCGCAGCGCAGCTCGTAGCCGACGACCTTCGCCTCCACGGTGACCCGCTGGCCCCGGGCCCGGAACCGGTCCTTGACGAGCTTCTGCAGGAGGCGGTGGAGGTGGAGGTCGGCCAGGCGGAGGTGCCCGTGCTCGTCCCGCTCGATGTCGGGGACGGCCCGGAGGAGGTCCTCCTCGGGCATCCGCAGGGCCAGGCCCTCGGCGAAGACGGCCACGCCGAAGGGCCGGCCGTGGGCGATGCGCTTGAGCATCGCGCCCTCGAGGATGTCGACCAGCTCCCGGAGCCGCACCGGCCGGTCCGGGGCGAACTCCTCGGGGATGACGGTGAGGGTCGCCCCGGCCGCCTTGCCGATGCCGAGGGCCAGGTGCCCGGCGGAGCGGCCCATGGCCACCACCACGAACCAGCGCTTCGTGGTCATGGCGTCGGTCATCAGGTTGTTCACGATCTCCACGCCGACGTGGCGGGCCGTCTCGAAGCCGAAGGTGGGCATGCCCCCGGGCAGGGGGAGGTCGTTGTCGATGGTCTTCGGCACGTGGGCCACCCGGAGGCTGCCTCCGGCGGCCTCGGCCAGGCGGGAGGCGGAGAAGGCCGTGTCGTCGCCGCCGATGGTGATCAGGGCCTCGACGCCCAGGGCCTGGAGGGCCCGCAGGCAGTTGTGCAGGCGCCAGTCGGGGTCGGCGGCGCCCGCGTCCCGCACGGTGGGGTTGGCCCGGGAGGTGCCGAGGATGGAGCCGCCCTGGACGTGGATGCGGGAGACCTCGGCGATGGTGAGGGGCCGGACGCGGTCGGTGGACCCCTCGATGAGGTGGGAGAAGCCGTCCTCGATGCCCAGGACGTCCCAGCCCGAGTTCACCGCCTCGATGGTGGCGGAGGAGATGACCGAGTTGATGCCCGGCGCCGGGCCGCCGCCGCAGAGGATGCCGAGCCGCACGGACCTCCCCTCCCTCGGCCCCAGGCTACCGGAATCCGCCGGTAGTACAGTGGGGCCGGCCGTGGTCGCCTTCGGTCTCCTGGAGTGGTCGTTCCTCGCCCTCCTGGTGGTCCTGGTGGGGGCCGTCGGGGCCTTCGCCGTCTACCTCGTGGCCCAGCTCTTCCGGAACCCGGGGCGCTGAGGGGCCCGGCGGGCAGAGCGGGGCCGAGCGCCCGGGGCGCGCTCCTGCTCCTCGCCCGCTTCCGGCTGTCCGCCGGCCGCCGGCAGCTCCAGGGTGGCCACCAGGGGAAGGTGGTCGGAGGCGGGAGCCGCCGCTACCTCCACCCCCCTCACCCGGACCCCGGCGCCGACCAGGAGATAGTCGATGCGGGCCCCGGGGGCGGAGGCCGGGTAGGTGGCCCCGGGGCCGGAGCCGGCCTCGGCCCAGGCGTCCCGGAGCCGGGAGCGGAGGACCCCGACGGCCCGGCCCCCGGGGACCTCGTTCAGGTCTCCACCGAGGACGAGGGGGCCGGGGAGGGAGGCGGACAGCTCGGCCAGGGCCCGGGCGTGCCGGAGGCGCTCGGCGGGGCGGAGGCCGAGGTGCACCGAGGCGGCGGTGAGGGCCACCGGCCCCGCCAGCCTCGCCACCAGGGCTCCCCGGGGGTACCAGGGGTCTCCTTCCGGGAACCGGAAGAGACGGGACGCCTCCAGCCGCCACGGCGGCCGGGCGAGGACGGCGTTCTTCACCCGCCGGCGGAAGGGCGAGGGCGGGTCCGAGGCCACGGCCATCCCCAGCCTCCGGGCCAGGCGCCAGAGGGCGAGCCGCCCCCCGCTCTCCTGGAGGAGCAGGACGTCCGCCCGGAGGCCTCGGACGGCCTCGGCCACCGCCCCCGCCCCCGCCCGCAAGCCCCGGACGTTGTAGGTGGCCACCCGCAGGCCCACGGGCCGTGGGCCCGCGGGGTCCGCCCGCTCACAGGACCGCCCGCTCACGTGACCGTCCCCCCACCCTGGCGGTCCGGCCCGCCCGTCCACCCCTGGCTCCCCCGCCCCGACCCCGCTCGTGCAGGCGATCCTACCCCTGCTGTCCTGCCGGGCGGCCCCGTGGCCCAGGTCCCAGGGAGGCGCCCCCGGCCGAGGGCAGCTGCACCGGGGCCGCACGATTGCCTCGAATGCCTGCGGCGCCAACGAGAGGAGGCCACCCTGCCTCCCCACCGCCGACCGAAGGTGGTTCAGGCGTCCGCCGGGAGCAGGGTGAAGCTGCCTCCCTGGAGCGGGCGCATGACGCGGAAGTGGTGCTCGTCGAAGGTCGCCACGCGGGTCGTCCCGAAGCGATGGGCCAGCACGACCACCGACAGGTCGGCGAGCCCTGGGTCGAGGTCGGCGTACCGCTGCGCCAGGGCGGCGATGACGCGGTCGTCCTGCGGCTCGAGGCATGCGGCGATCAGCCTGCCTTCCGCGAGGTCCCCGTAGAACCGCTCGCGGGGGGCCGCGCCGCCGCCCTTGCCGAGCAGGAAGTCGACCTCCGCCGTGATGGGCGCGGGCACGACGAGCGAGCCCGGCTCATCACGCAGCAGCCGCTCGACCACCGCCTGCATCGGGTCCCGGCGATCGCCGAGGGCGACGAGGGGTCCGGCGTCCACGATCAGGGTCACTCGCCGAAGCCCTCGAGCAGCTCCTCTTCGGGGATGTCGGCGATCGAGCCGCCGGGCCCGTCGAAGCTCCGGGAGCAGACCGACACCCGGATGCCGTAGGGCCGAGCCGCATCCGCCTGGGGCCACGGGCGTCCGCGGTCGGGGACCCGCGCCGCGGTCAGGACCCTCCTCGCCCCGACGGCCCCCTCAGGTAGGATGCCGCCGGGCCCGCCTTCCCCGGCCCCCCATCCCTTCCCCGCACGAGGAGTGGATGCCGCGTGGGAACCAGGAGCCGGAACAGGAAGCGGACGGCGAAGGCCCGTCGGGAGCACGCCGCCAGGCAGCGGCGGCGCGAGCTGGAGGCCCGGCAGGAGGGCCGGCGCCTGGAGGAGGAGGCCCACCGCTCCTTCCGGCGCCTCACCGACCCCGGGACGCCTCCGG
>CAYVCH010000163.1:0-5799 GCA_964449755.1 uncultured Actinomycetes bacterium | reverse complement strand
GCTCGAAGATCCGGACGCCGCGGGCGCGGAGCTCCCGCCGCAGCCCGCGGGCGAGGCGCGCGGGCTGGAGCGTCGCGGCCCCCGGGGTGAGCACGCCGGCGCGGAAGACGGGCGAGTCGCAGCGGGCTCGCACCTCGGTGGGGGTGAGCTCCACGAACCCGTCCGATCCGAGCCTCCTCGCGGCATCCGCGGTCTGGCGCCACGCGCCGTCCTGGGCGGGGGAGGTCGCGACGCCGAGGTGCCCGGCGGACGTGAACCAGGCGTCGACGCCGTGCTCGACGCACCACCCGCCGATCTCGCGGATGCAGGTCTCGGCGGCGAGGACCACCCGCCGGCCATCGTCGACGCCGAGCTCGGCCAGCAGGACGTCGGCCTCCTCCCGGAAGCCGTTGCAGAAGCCGCCGCCCCGGCCCGAGGGCCGCCGCCGCAGATGTCGGCCTCGAGCAGCACGACGGCGATCCCCGGCGCGCGCTCCAGGAGGAGCCAGGCCGTCCACATCCCGGTGTAGCCGCCGCCCATGACGACGACGTCGCATCGCGTAGCGCCGCGGAGCGGGGGCGCCTCGGCGCTGGCGAGCTCGGGGTCGGCCAGGGCCTCCTCGAGCCACCAGGAGCCGCGGGCGGGGCGGGGGGCTCCTCAGCCATCGTCTCCCTCAGGGGCGCGGACGACGAGGCAGAACTCGTTGCCCTCGGGGTCGGCCATGACGATCCACCGGTAGTCGAACTCGTCGAAGACCTGGGCCGAGATCCGTCGGCCTCCCAGGAGCTCGACCTGGGCGCATGCCTCGTCGAGGTCGGAGACCTCCACGTCCAGGTGGACGCGGTTCTTCACGGACTTCGGCTCGGGCACCCGCTGAAACCGGAGCGTCGGGACCCCGGGCACGGGGCGGAGGTCGACGTACGTCGGGCCCTCGCCGACGGCCGAGACCATCTCGGTGTCGAAGATCGCCGCCCAGAACCGTGCGAGCCCGAGCGCGTCCGCGCAGTCGATCGTGATCGCCTCGAGCCTCCCGACGGCGTGTTTGGAGTCCCCCATCAGCGCGCCCCCACGTTGTCCCCCGGGCGCCGCGGCAGGCCCCCGACGAACCGGGTCAGCGGATCCGCTCGGCGGCCGGCGCCGGCGGGGTCGTCCTCGCGCGGGACGGTCGCGCTCACGGGGGCCGCGCCGAGGCTCCGGATCGGCTCGGGCGGGAAGCGCTCCGGTTCGCCCGAGACGGCGGCCAGGCGTGTGGGAACCAGCATGAGCGGCCCGAGCGCGTCCGTCTCGCCGTGGGTGGCGACGACGTCCCCGATGTTCCCGCCGGCCAAGCTGCCGTGTGCGGGTCGGATGGCTGCGGGCATCCTGGCCCTCCTGGTTCGTCGCCCGCCCGTCGTCTGCGGCCTCTATCCTGCCGCACCGCCGGGCGCCGCGCACGCCGGAGCGAACCGAGCCCCACCCGAGGTATGGAGCAGGACGCGAGGGTCTGGACCGGGGCCGACGGCGGGTCCCCGCCGCGTACCTCGGCCACGACGCGCCGACGCTCGTGGACGACGAGGTGAGAGGACGGGACGCGGGTGAGCTCACCCCGCACGCTGTCCGGCCGCGACGTGGGCCACGCCTCCTAGACTGACGGCGAGGCCCCGTCGCGACGCGGCGAGGCCTGGTCGTGCTGGCCGGGGAGGCGCGAGCTGGTGGAACGCGTGCTGGAGGCCCTGATCGAGTCGGAGCCCTTCGAGGGGCTCCTCCTCGCGCGCGCCCGGACCGTGGTCGCCCGGGCCGAGGCCGGCGCCGAGGCCGTCGTGGCCGCCCTGGCCCGGGCCCTGGACGCTCCGGTCCTGGCGGTGGCCCCGGGACCCCGGGAGGCGGAGGCCCTGGCGGAGGGGGCGGCGGCCTTCCTGGGGGAGGACCGGGCGGCCCTCCTACCGGCCTGGGAGGCCATGCCCTTCGAGGGGATCAGCCCCAGCCCGGAGGTGGTGGCCCGCCGGGCGGTGGCCGCCCGCCGGGCCCGGGCCGCCTCCGGGGCCTTCGTCCTCGCCTGCCCGGTCCACGCCGCCCTCCAGGGGGTGGTCCCGGCCGTGGCCGAGGTGGAGCCCCTGGTGCTCCGGGCGGGGGCGGCCCTCTCGCCCCAGGAGGTGGCGGAGCGGCTGGTGGCCCTGGGCTACGTTCGGGCCGAGGTGGTGGAGCACCGGGGCGAGTTCGCCGTCCGGGGCGGGGTCCTCGACGTCTTCCCGGGCACCGCCCGCCGGCCGGTGCGGGCGGAGTACGTGGGCGACGAGGTCGAGTCCCTGCGGGAGTTCGTCCCCGCCACCCAGCTCTCGAGGGAGCGGGTGGCCCGCGCTGAGGTCCCGCCGGTCCGGGAGCTGCTCCCCACCCCCGCCCTCCGCGCCCGGGCGGAGCGGCTGGCCGCCCGCCACGCCGACCGGTTCCGGGACCTCCTCGCCCGCTTCGCCGACGGGCTGCTCTTCGAGGGCGTGGAGGCCCTGGCGCCCCTGCTCCACGATGGCCTGCCGACCCCCGCTGACCTGCTGCCCGAGGGCTGCTGGGCCGTGGTGGTCCAGGCCCGCAGGACGGCAGACCGGGCGGGCCGCGCCGTGGAAGAGGCGGCGGCCCTGGCAGAGGCGTCGGGGTGGCCGGGCCCGCCGGTGCTCCGGCCCCTGGAGGAGGTCCTCGCCGGACGCCGCCGGGTGGACCTCTCCGAGCTCGCCGAGGGCCTGGACCTCCGCCTGGCCGGATGGGGGACGGCGGCGGGCAACCCGCCGGAGCTGGCCGCGCGCCTCGCGGACCTGGTCGGCCGGGGCTACCGGGTGGTGCTCGTGGCCCGGGGGCGGGGGAGCCTGGAGCGGGCCCGGGAGGTGCTGGCCGGGGCGGGCGTGCCCGCCGGCGCCCTGGTGGCGGTGGAGGCCTCCCTGGCCTCGGGCTTCGTGTTCGACCCCGGCCGGCTGGCCGTGGTGAGCGAGGAGGACCTCTTCGGGACCCGCCGCCACACCCGCAGCGCCCCCCGGTTGGCCCGGCGGGACGAGTCGCTGGCCGCCCGGCTGACGGCCGGCGACTACGCCGTCCACCGGGTCCACGGAGTGGGCCGATACCTGGGGATGACCCGGCGGTCGGTGGCCGGAGCCGAGCGGGACTACCTGGTCCTCGAGTACGCCGAGGGCGACCGCCTCTTCGTCCCCACCGACCAGGTCGGGATGGTCGCGCCCTACCGGGGGGGCGAGCGGCCGCGCCTCCACCGCCTGGGGGGCAGCGACTGGGCCCGGACCACGGCTCGGGTCAAGCGGGCCGTCCGGGACATGGCCGGGGAGCTACTCCGCCTCTACTCGGTGCGGATGGCCGTCCCCGGCCACGCCTTCGGCCCCGACACCCCCTGGCAGCGGGAGCTGGAGGACGCCTTCCCCTACGAGGAGACCCGGGACCAGCTCGCCGCCGCCCTCGAGGTGAAGCGGGACATGGAGGCGCCCCGACCCATGGATCGCCTGGTGTGCGGCGACGTGGGCTACGGTAAGACCGAGATCGCCGTGCGGGCCGCCTTCAAGGCCGTGATGGACGGCAAGCAGGTGGCGGTGCTCGTGCCCACCACCCTCCTGGCCGAGCAGCACTTCGTCACCTTCTCGGAGCGCTTCGCTCCATTCCCCGTGCGGGTGGCCATGCTCTCCCGGTTCCTGTCCCGGGCCGAGCAGGAGCGGGTGCTCGAGGGGCTCGCGGCGGGGACCGTGGACGTCGTCATCGGGACCCACCGGCTGCTCTCGCCCGACGTGCGCTTCCGGGACCTCGGCCTCCTCGTCGTCGACGAGGAGCAGCGCTTCGGTGTCGCCCACAAGGAGCGCCTGAAGCGGCTCCGGACCTCCGTGGACGTCCTTACGATGACGGCGACGCCGATCCCCCGGACTCTGGAGATGGCCCTCACCGGGATCCGGGACCTCTCCGTGGTGGACACCCCGCCCGAGGACCGCCAGCCGGTGCTCACCTACGTCGGCCCCTACGACGAGGCCATGGCGGTGGGAGCCGTCCGGCGGGAGCTGCTCCGGGAGGGGCAGACCTTCTGGGTGCACAACCGGGTCGAGACCATCGAGCGCATGGGCTCCTGGCTCGCGCGCCGGCTCCCCGACGCCCGGGTGGTGGTGGCCCACGGTCAGATGGACGAGGCCGAGCTGGAGCACGTGATGATGCGGTTCTGGGAGCGCGAGGCCGACGTGCTCGTCTGCACGACGATCATCGAGTCCGGCCTGGACGTGCCGAGCGCGAACACCCTCGTCGTGGACCGGGCCGACCGCCTCGGCCTGGCCCAGCTGTACCAGCTCCGGGGCCGGGTGGGCCGCTCCAGCGAGCGGGCCTTCGCCTACTTCTTCTTCCCGCCCCAGGCGTCCCTCACCGAGGAGGCCCACGAGCGCCTGGCCACGATCAGCCGGCACACGGCCCTCGGTTCCGGCCTGCCCATCGCCCTGCGGGACCTGGAGATCCGGGGAGCCGGGAACCTCCTCGGCGCCGAGCAGCACGGCCACATCGCCGCCGTGGGCTTCGACACCTACTGCCGGCTCCTCCGGGAGGCGGTGGCGGAGCTCGGCGGGGAGGCGCTGGCGGAGGAGCGGCAGGTCCGCATCGACCTGCCCGTACGGGCCTTCGTGCCGGTGGGGTGGGTGGCCCAGGAGGCCCTGCGTCTCGAGCTCTACCGCCGGATCGCCACCGCTCCCGACCACGCGGCCCTGGAACGGGTCCGGGCGGAGGCGGCGGACCGCTTCGGCGTGCTGCCGCTGGAGGTGGAGACCCTGTTCGCCGTGGCGTCCCTGCGCCTCACGTGCCGGGACCTTGGGGTGGAGGAGGTCTCCGTCTTCCGCGAGGAGGTCCGGGTGCGGCCGCTGGCCCTGGACGAGGCCCGCCGGCTGGCCCTTGCCGAGCGGGTGCCCGGCGCCGACTACCACGTGGCGACCTCCACGCTGAACCTCCGTCCCGGGCGGGTGGCTCCGGCCGACCTCCCGGCGTGGGTGGAGGGGGTCCTCGTGGTGGCCACGGAGGGTGCCCCCCAGCCCACGCCGGCCCGGTGACGGCCGCGGGGCTCCCGACGCGGCCCGGGAGGCGCCCGGTGGCGTGGACGTGCCGGTCCTGAGGGCGGGGGCCGCCGCCCGTGGACCCTGCCCGCGCCGCCGAGGAGGGTGGACGGGGGACCCGGCACCTCCTGCTCACACCGGTGCTCCTCGCGACCGAGCTGCTCCCCGGGATGCGGGAGCAGGGCCGGGGGCGGATCGTGGCCATCCTGGGCCGGCCTACGGGATCGTGCGGAAACCCTGGCGGGCGAAGTCCCGGTCGAAGGCGAGGGCGGCGTCGATCCCAGACCTGCGCATCACCTCGAAGCTCGCGCAGTCGACGAGCGAGAGGGCGCCCTGGGCGGCGAGGAAGGCCGAGGTGGCGGCCTCGTGGACCTCCCGATCGACCCACGCGAGCTCGACCGGCGCGAGGAGGTCGGTGAGGAGCGTCCGGGCGGCCTCGGCGCCGAGCCGTCCGCGGACCAGGGCGACGCTCTCGAGCACGACGTAGTTGTGGGTGAGGAGCCGCTCGCCGGCGAGGCGGCCGAGGGCCTCCACGGCTTCCCCGTGGTGGCGGTCGCTCCGGTCGAGCCTGGCGTAGAGCGCCGAGGTGTCGACGAAGATCACCAGCGCCTCTCCGCCAGGTACCGGTCGTGCTCCTCGGAGACGTCGCTCGCACCCGAGGCGTAGGTCGGGGCGCGGAGGGCGCGCTCCCAGCGCGCCGCGTCGGAGCTCCTCGCGAGGAAGGCGTCCACCGCCTCGCGGATCAGCGCGGCCACCGAGACCCCCCGCTCCGCGGCGA
>CAYVCH010000162.1:0-5824 GCA_964449755.1 uncultured Actinomycetes bacterium | reverse complement strand
GCGACGGTCGTCGAGGCGGAGGGTCGAGCGGTGGCGATCTTCAACGTGGCCGGTTCCCTCCACGCCGTCGACGCCCGGTGTCTCCATCGGGGAGGGCCGCTCGCCGAGGGGTTCGTCCGGGACGGGGTCGTCACGTGCCCCTGGCACTGGTGGCGCTACGACCTCAGGACCGGGGAGCGCCTCGGCGCTCCTCACCTCCGCCTCACCAGCTACCGCGCGTGGGTCGAGGACGGGGAGATCCTCGTCGCGGTACCCTCGGCACCGCCGGCGGCGACCTCCATCCGGGAGGAGCTGCTCCGGCGGGCCCGCGCGTGGAGATCGAGGAGCTGAGCGGCCCCGTGGAGGGCGTGATCTGGGACATGGGGGGGATCCTCCACGTCAGCCCCTTCGAGGTCTTCCCCGAGGTCGAGCGGCGCCACGGCCTGCCCCCGGGCTCCCTCCCCCGGGGCCCCTTCGACCCCGAGGCGGACCCGGACTACGCGGCCCTGGAGGTGGGGCGGCTCACCGAGGAGGAGTACTTCGCCCGGGTCCGGGAGCGGCTCCGAGCCCACGGGCTCGAGATCACCCGAGACGACGTCGCGCTGTGGTCGGACCGGAACCGGGACGAGGTGGCGGCCCTCATGCGGCAGCTCGCCGGCCGGTACCGCCAGGCCATCCTCACCAACGACGCCACCACCTGGCTCGGCCCGGGATGGTGGCGCCACTGGGAGCTGCGGGACAGCTTCCAGGCCATCGTCGATGCGGCCGAGGAGGGGATCCGAAAGCCCCATCCCGAGATCTACCGGCGCGCCGCCCGTGCCCTCGGGCTCCCGCCCGAGCGCTGCCTGTTCGTGGACGACCTGCCGGTGAACCTGGAGGGGGCCCGGGCCGTCGGCATGCAGGCCTTTCACTTCGACGTGACCGACCCCGGCGGGAGCCTGGCCCGCCTGCGGCGGCTGCTCCTGCCGGGCTGAAGGAGGGGGCGTGGCGGACACGTTCGAGGTCCGGACCGTCTCCCTCGAGGCCGCCCGGCGGGCGGTGACCGCCTGCATCGAGAAGGCCCGGGAGCTGGGGGTGGAGGTGGCCGTCGCCGTGGCGGACCAGGCGGGCAACCTGAAGGCCTTCGCCCGCATGGACGGCGCCCCCCTGCTGTCCAGCCAGATCGCCCAGGACAAGGCCTGGACGGCGGCGGCCTTCGGCCTCCCCACCCACGCCTGGTGGGACGTCGTGAAGGACGAGCCGCCGCTCCTCCACGGCATCGTGAAGACCGACCGGCTGATCGTGTTCGGGGGCGGTGTCCCGCTGCGATCCGGGGACCGGGTCGTGGGCGGCCTGGGGGTCTCGGGGGCCACGGCCGAGCAGGACCGCGCCATCGCGGAGGCCGGGGCCGACGCCCTCGGCTGAGCTCAGTCGCGGGCGGCGAGCTGGGCCGCCCGTTCCGCCGCCAGGAGGGCGTCGACGAACTCGTCCAGATCCCCCTGGAGGACTTCGGGGAGCCGGTGGAGGGTGAGGCGGACCCGGTGGTCGGTGACCCGATTCTCGGGGAAGTTGTACGTGCGGATCTTCTCGGCCCGTTCTCCCGTCCCCACCTGGGCCCGGCGGGCCTCGGCCTCCCGGGCCCGGGCCTCCTCCCGGGCCCGCTGGAGGAGCCGGGCCCGCAGGTAGCGGAGGGCCTTCTCCCGGTTCTGCTGCTGCGAGCGCTCCTCCTGGCAGGCCACGGCGATGCCGGTGGGCCGGTGGGTGACGCGCACGGCGGAGTCGGTGGTGTTCACCGACTGCCCTCCGGGCCCGGAGGAGCGGAACACGTCCCACTCCAGGTCCTCGGGCCGGAGCTCCACCTCCACCTCCTCGGCCGCGGGAAGAACGGCGACCGTGGCGGTGGAGGTGTGGATCCGGCCGGCCGACTCGGTGACCGGCACCCGCTGCACCCGGTGCACGCCGGACTCGTGCTTGAACCGGGAGTAGGCGCCGCGGCCGCGTACCTCCAGGACGACCTCCTTGAACCCACCCAGGTCCGAGGGGGAGGACGAGAGCACGTCGGCCCGGAAGCCCTGCCGCTCCGCGTACCGCCGGTACATCTCGGACAGCTCGGCCGCCCACAGGGCCGCCTCCTGGCCACCGGCCCCAGCCCGGATCTCCACCACCACGTCCTTGTCGTCGTTGGGGTCCCGCGGGACCAGCAGCAGCTCGAGCTGCCCTCGGAGGGCCGCCGCCTTCGCCGCGGCCCGCTCCGCCTCGTCGCGGAAGTAGCGGGCCATCTCGGGGTCCCCCTCGGTCCGGGCCAGCTCGCGCCCTTCCTCCACCTGGCGCAACAGGGCCCGGTACTCCCGGTAGGGAAGGGCGACCTCCCGGAGCTCGGCGAAGGCCCTCCCCAGGGCCCGCAGCCGCTCCGGGTCGGAGGCCACCTCGGGGGAGGCCATCTCCCGCTCGACCTCCTCGTACCGGCGCTCGATGTCCGCGAGACGGGCTTCCAGGTCCACGTCTCGATCTTCCCAGACCCGGAGCGGGTCGGGGCCGCCGCTACTCCTCGTCCTCGTCCAGGCCGAGGTCCAGGGACATGTCCTCGAAGGTGAGATCGGGGGCCTCCGCGGAGGACCACAGGTCCTCATAGCACGGGTCCACCTCCTCGACCTCCGGCCGGCCCGCCGGGGGTCTCGGCACCCCCGCTTCCTGGCCGGGGGAGGCGGCGTCGGCGGCCGTCTCCGCGCCGTCCCCCTCGGGGCTCGCCCCGGTCACCGAGCCCAGCTCCCGCACGGCGCCGAGGAGCCGCTCGTGCATCTCCTTGAGCTGGCTCACCAGGGAGGTCCGGCGCGCCGTGAGGCCGGCGAGCATCCGCTCCGCGTCCTCCCTGGCCCGGCGCAGGGCCTCCTGCCCCTCCTGGCGGGCCTCCTCCGCCCGGGACTGGGCGTCCAGGCGGATGCGGTCGGCCTCGGCCCGCGCCTCCTCCAGGGTCCGCCGGGCCTCTTCCCTGGCCTCCCGCAGGATGCCCTCGGCCTGCTGGTCGGCGGCGCGCAGGAGGTCGGCGATGCGGGCGGCCACCTCCCGGTAGGGGTCGCGGCGGGGCTCGGCCCGGGCGGCCTCCGCCTCCAGGCGCGCCTGGCGGAGCTGCTCCTCCAGGGCGGCCACCTGGTCGGCGACCTGGCCCAGGTAGTCGCGGACCTGGTCGGGGTCGTAGCCTCGCCGGGTCGTGGCGAACTCCCGGCGGCGGATCTGCTCGGCCGACGGCAGCAGCGGGAGGTCGAGCTCGGTGGCCTTCACGGGCACCCTCCTTCGAGCGCGCATCTGGGGGCCGCCCGGTCAACTCTAGCCGCGCCCCGGCCCGATGCAACGATCCGGGGCTCAGAGGCCGCCCCGCCCCTCGTCCCCCGACCCGTCCCGGCTGGCCGCCTCCCGCCGGAGCACCTCTCCCAGGGAGGCGATGGCGACCTCGATCTGGTCGGCCGAGGGCGGCCGGGTGGTGATCCGCTGGAGCCACAGGCCCGGCGCCATGAGGGCCCGGATCACCCGCGAGTCCGGGCGCCGGGCCCCCAGGCGGAGGGCCTCGTACGCGGCCCCCGCGATCACCGGGATCGCCAGCACCCGCGAGATCACCCGCCAGGCCAGCCCCGGGCTCCCGAACAGGGCGAACACCAGGATCGTGAGCACCATGACGATGAGCAGGAAGTTCGTGCCGCAGCGCACGTGCAGGGTGGGGTAGCGGTCCACGCGCTCGGGGTCCAGGGGCTCGCCGTGCTCGAGGGCGGCGATGGCCTTGTGCTCGGCACCGTGGTACTCGAACACCCGCCGGATCTCCCGGGTGCGCCCGACCAGGGCCAGGTAGCCCACGAACAGCGCCACCCGGAAGACCCCCTCCAGGGCGTTGGCCAGCAGGCCCGAGCCGACCAGGGGCCCGGCCCGCCCGAAGGTCACCGCGGGGAGCGCGATGAAGAGCCCCACGAAGAGCACGACGGCCAGGACCATGGACAGCGCCACCTGGCCGGCCGAGGGCTGCGCTCCCTCGGGCGAGGAGACCCTGGCCGAGATGGCCAGGGCCCGCATGCCGATCCGCAGGGACTGGCCCAGGACCACGACCCCGCGCAGGCCGGGGCTGGCCAGGACCGGGAACCGTCGGGCCAGGCCGCCCACGTCGTGGGCCTCGAGGTGGACGCCACCGTCGGGCCGGCGCACCGCCACCGCCCACACGTCCCGGCCCCGCATCATGACCCCCTCGAGCACGGCCTGCCCGCCGTAGAGGGGCTCGGTGCCCGGCGAAGGACCGGTCAGGCGCGCCGGCGTGCCGCCGGACCCCATGGTTCGGGTCGGGTCAGCCCCGGGCCGGCCGCTGCCCGTAGCGGCGCTGGAAGCGCTCCACCCGGCCCCCCGTGTCCACCAGCTTCTGCTTGCCCGTGTAGAAGGGGTGGCAGCTGGAGCAGATCTCCACCCGCAGCTCGGGCTTGGTGGAGCGGGTGGTGAAGGTGTTGCCGCACGAGCAGTGCACGGTGGCCATCACGTACTCGGGGTGGATGCCCTGCTTCACGGCCCTCGTCCTCCCCCTCCTCAGCCCACGTTGCTCGGGGCCCTGGCGATCTCCTTCAGGAACTGCTCGTTGGACTTGGTGGCCCGGATCTTGTCGATGAGCAGCTCGATGGCGGCCGCCGGCTCCAGCGCGTGGAGCACCCGCCGGAGCTTCCAGACGAGGGCCAGTTCCTCCGGCGGCATGAGCAGCTCCTCCTTGCGGGTCCCCGAGGCCTCCACGTTGATGGCCGGGAACAGCCGCTTCTCCGACAGGGCCCGGTCCAGACGGAGCTCCATGTTCCCGGTGCCCTTGAACTCCTCGAAGATGACCTCGTCCATGCGGGAGCCCGTCTCCACCAGGGCGCTGGCGATGATCGTGAGCGAGCCCCCCTCCTCGATGTTGCGGGCAGCCCCGAAGAAGCGCTTCGGGGGATACAGGGCGGTGGAGTCCACCCCCCCCGACAGGATCTTCCCCGAGGCCGGGGCCGCCAGGTTGTAGGCCCGGGCCAGCCGGGTGATGGAGTCCAGCAGGATGGCCACGTCCTTGCCCATCTCGGCCAGGCGCTTGGCCCGCTCCAGCACGAGCTCGGTGACCTGGATGTGCTGGTCCGCCGGGCGGTCGAAGGTCGAGTAGACGACCTCGGCGGCGCGGACGGTCCGCTGCCAGTCGGTGACCTCCTCGGGCCGCTCGTCCACCAGGAGCACGATGACGTGGGTCTCGGGGCTCGAGTGGAGGATGCCGTTGGCGATCTGCTTGAGGACCGTGGTCTTGCCGGCCTTCGGCGGCGAGACCACCATGCCTCGCTGCCCCTTCCCGATGGGCGCCACCATGTCGATGATCCGCTCGGCCACGGCGGCGGGGCCGCTCTCCAGCCGGAACCGCTCGTTGGGGAACAGCGGCGTCAGCTTCTCGAAGTGGGGGCGCTGCTTGGCCGCCTCGGGGTCCAGGCCGTTCACGGCCTCGATCTGGAGGAGGGCGACGTACTTCTCGTTGTCCCGGGGCTGGCGGACCTTGCCCGTGACCACGTCGCCCTTGCGCAGCTGGAACCGGCGGATCTGCGACAGCGACACGTAGATGTCCTCCGGCCCCGGCAGGTACCCGGAGGTCCGCAGGAACCCGTACCCCTCGGGCAGGACGTCGAGGATGCCGGTGGCCGTGGGGGCCTGGGCCAGCTCCTCCTCCCGGGCCTCCAGCTCTCGCTGCCGCCGCTCCTCGCGGAGGCGCCGCCGCTCCTCGCGGGTGAGCCGCCGCCGCTCCTCGCGACGCTCCGGCAGCGGCGGGGCGGGCGGCGCCTCCACCCCGGCCGGCGGCGCCACCTCGGCGGGCGGGGCGGTGACCGCGCCCCCGGGG
>CAYVCH010000161.1:0-5871 GCA_964449755.1 uncultured Actinomycetes bacterium | reverse complement strand
CATGATCTTCCGCCCGGTGAGGCCGGTGTCGGCCTTGGGCCCGCCGATCTCGAAGCGGCCGGTGGGGTTCACGCGCAGCCCCTCCCCCAGGCGGATGCCCTCGGTGTCGAGGTCGGGGAACTCCCGGAGGACGGGCAGCACCACCTCGGCCTCGACGTCGGGGGCGAGGAGGGTCTCCACGTCCACCTCCTCCCGGTGCTGGGCGGAGATCAGCACGTTGTCCACCCGCACGGGCCGGCCCCCGTCGTACTCCACGCTCACCTGGCTCTTGCCGTCGGGGCGCAGGTAGGGCAGGACGCCGGCCTTGCGGACGTCGGCCAGGCGGCGGGCGAGGCGGTGGGCCAGGGCGATGGGCAGCGGCATCAGCTCCTCGGTCTCCCGGCAGGCGTAGCCGAACATCATCCCCTGGTCGCCCGCCCCCAGGGTGTCCAGGTCGTCCGCCGACCCCTCCCGGTGCTCCAGGGCGTCGTCCACGCCCCGGGCGATGTCCGCCGACTGCTCCTGGATGGAGGTGAGGACCCCGCAGGTGTCGCCGTCCAGGCCGAACTTGGCGTCGGTGTAGCCGATGTCCAGGATCGTCTGACGCACCACCCCGGGGATGTCCACGTAGCCCGAGGTCGTGATCTCGCCGGCCACGATCACGATCCCGGTCGTCACCAGGGTCTCGCAGGCCACGCGGCCGACGGGGTCCACCTCGATGATGGCGTCGAGGACCGCGTCGGAGATCTGGTCGGCGAGCTTGTCGGGGTGGCCCTCGGTCACCGACTCGGAGGTGAACAGGACGCGGCGCCCCATGGCTGCCGGATCATAGCACCGGCCCCCCTTGGCCCCCGGGGGCGAGGAGCCGGGCCAGCCGGTCGCAGACCGCCGCCGCCAGCTCCCGCTTGGTCCAGGTCCGCAACGGGACGTCGTCGCCATCGCGGGCCAGGATGGCGGCGTGGTTGGTCTCCGAGGCGAAGCCGGTGCCGGGGCGGCCCACCTCGTTCACCACCACCAGGTCCAGGTTCTTCGCCTCGAGCTTCTCCCGGCCGGTGGCCAGCAGGTCCGTCACCTCGGCGGCGAAGCCGACCAGGACCCGGGCGCCCTTGCCCGCCCCCAGCTCGGCCAGGATGTCGGGGGTGGGGACGAGGCGGACCTCCGGCGGACCGTCCTCCTTCTTGAGCTTGCCGGGGACCGCCCGCTCCGGCCGGAAGTCGGCCACGGCGGCGGCCATGACGACCGCGTCGGCCTGGGCGGCGGCCCCCAGCACGGCCTCCCGCATCTCCTCGGCCGTGGTCACCCGGACGACCTCCACCCCGGGCGGCGGGGGCACCTCGGTGGGCCCGAGGACGAGGGTCACCGCAGCCCCCCGGGCGGCGGCCTCCGCCGCCACGGCCATGCCCATGCGGCCCGAGGATCGGTTGCCGAGGAAGCGGACGGCGTCCAGGGGCTCCAGGGTGGGCCCGGCCGTGACCACGACGCGGCGGCCGGCCAGCGCGCCGCCCCGCCCGGCCACCTCCTGCAGGGCCGCCAGGATCTCCTCGGGCTCGGCCATCCGGCCCACGCCCTCGTCTCCGGCGGCCAGGGGGCCCGCGGCAGGCCCCACCACCCGCACCCCCCGCCCCTGGAGGACCCGCAGGTTCTCCCGGGTGGCCGGGTGCTCCCACATGCCGGTGTGCATGGCCGGCGCCACCACGAGCGGACAGGAGGTCTCGAGGAGGGTCGAGGTGAGCAGGTCGTCGGCGAGGCCGTGGGCCAGGCGGGCGAGGAGGTGGGCGGTGGCGGGGGCGACCACGGCCAGGTCGGCCTCCCGGGCCAGGGCGACGTGGAGGACCGTCCCCGGCTCCTCCCACAGCGACGTGCGGGCGGGCCGTCCGGTGAGGGCGCTGAAGGTCTCGGCCCCCACGAAGCGGGTGGCCGACTCGGTCAGCACCGCCTGGACCGACGCCCCGGCTCCGGTGAGCAGGCGCACCAGGTGGACGGCCTTGTAGGCGGCGATGCCGCCGGTGACGCCGAGCAGGACCCGGCGCCCCGCGAGGGGGCTACTTGATCCCAACCCCTTCGGGGCGCTCGGCGGAGATCTTGCCCTCGGCGATCTCCTGGAGGGCCAGGGAGAGCGGCTTGTTCCGCAGGCCGCCGGTCTCGACCAGCGGCGGCACGAACTCCCCGCTGCCCGTGCCGAGCTGGTTGTAGTAGGAGTTGATCTCCCGGGCCCGCTTGGCCGCCAGGATCACCAGCGTGTACTTGGAGTCCACCCGGTCCAGCAGGTCGTCGATCTTGGGCTCGATCATCGGGGTCCGTCCCTTCGGTGCGCAGCGATTATAGCCTCCACCTCCCCGGTCGCCCGGTCCACGTCGTCGTTGACGACGACGTGGTCGAACCAGCCCGCCTCGGCGAGCTCCCGGTCGGCCGTGGCCAGGCGGCGGGCGACGGTCTCCTCGTCCTCGGTGCCCCGGGCCCGGAGGCGGCGCTCCAGCTCCTCCCGGGACGGAGGCACGAGGAAGACCAGGATGGCCTGGGGGAACTCCCGTCGCACCTGCCGTGCCCCCTGCACGTCGATCTCGAGGAGGGCGTCGCGCCCCGCAGCCAGGGCCTCCTCGATGGGCTGCCGGCGGGTCCCGTAGCGGTGCCCGAAGACCTCCGCCCACTCCAGGAACTCTCCGGCGGCGAGCATCCGGTCGAACTCGTCCTCGGAGACGAAGACGTAGTCCAGGCTCGGACGTTCCCCCTCCCGGGGCGGGCGGGTCGAGCAGGAGACCGAGTAGAGGATCCGGGAGGGGTCCTCGGCCCGGAGCCGCTCCAGGACGCGGCGGACCACCGTGCCCTTGCCGACCCCGGACGGACCGGAGATGACGAAGAGCCTGCCCCGGCGCGACGTGGGCGCGGCTACTTCTTGGCGAACCGGGCCAGCAGCTGCTCGCGCTGCTTGGCCCCGAGCCCGCGGATCCGTCGGCTGGCCGAGATGTCCAGCTCCTCCATGAGCTTCCTTGCCCGGACCTTCCCCACCCCGGGCAGGGACTCGAGGACCGTGGAGACCTTCATCTTGCCGACCGTGTCGTCGTCCTGCCTGGACAGGATGTCCCTGAGGGAGCGCTTCCCGGACTTGAGCTCGGCCTTGATCTCGGCGCGCTTGCGCCTGGCCTCGGCGGCCTTGGCCAGCGCCTTCTGTCGGTCCTCGGGACTCAGCTGGGGTAGCGGCATGGCGCGCTCCTTTGCTCGAGGCTCGGCTGGGAACCGCGCGATTATAGCCGCGGGCCTCCGTCCGGGGCAACGCGACGGCCCCCGCGACCTGCGGTTTCGAGCGTTCTCAGCCTCCTCCTGAGGTCGAGCGCGGGTCCCGGCCGCGGACCTCGGCCAGGATGGCCCGGGCCGCGCCGGCGGGGTCCGGGGCCTCCGTCACCGGCCGACCCACCACGAGGTAGTCGGCGCCACCCTCCACCGCCTCCCTGGGGGTGAGGACGCGCAGGTGGTCGTGGACGCCCGTGCCCTGAGGCCGGATGCCGGGGACCACCAGGCAGAACTCCTCACCCAGGGCTGCCCGCACGGCGGCCAGGTCGGCGCCGGAGACCACGGCGCCGCCGGCGCCCGCCGCCCGGGCCAGCGAGGCCAGGGACGCGGGGCTGGCCAGACCCTCCCCGGCCAGGCTGGAGAGGACGGTGACGGCCACCACCACGGGGGAGGGGTGGCCGCCCTCCTCGGCTCCCCGCCGGGCTCCCCCCACGGCGGCCGCCACCATGGCCTCGCCCCCCAGGGCGTGCACGGAGAGCATGGCCACCCCCAGCCGGGCCAGGTTGGCCGCCGCCCGCTCCACCGTCCGGGGGATGTCGTGGAGCTTGAGGTCCAGGAAGACCGGGGCGATGGCGGCGATCCGGCGCACCGCCGCAGGTCCCCCCGCGCCGAACAGTTCCAGGCCCACCTTGAGGTGCCCGGCGACGGGGGCCAGCTGCCCGGCCAGGGCCTCGGCCCGGTCCGGATCGGAGAGGTCCAGGGCCACGATGAGCGGGTTCGAGGGCCTGGGGATCATGGCCCCCCGGGCAGGCGGAGCCTCCCCCGCAGGTCGGCGGGGGAGGGAAGTCCCCTGGACCGCAGGTGGGTGCGGATCCCCTCGGCGACCTCCACGGGCGTCGCCGGGTCCACCAGGACGGCCGTCCCCACCTGCACGGCCCAGGCGCCGGCGAGGAGGAACTCCAGGGCGTCCTCGGCCGTGGAGATCCCTCCCCCGCCCAGGACCGGCACGTGGGGCAGGGTCCGGGCCACCTCGAAGACGGCCCGCACCGCGACGGGGCGAGTGGCGGGGCCCGAGAGGAAGCCCGTGACCGACCCGAGCGCCGGACGGAGCCGCCCGGGGTCCACGGCCATCGCCGGGACGCCGCCCGCGACCGTGATGCCGTGGGCCCCGGCCCGCACGCACGACCGGGCCGAGTCCGCCAGACCGGACGTGAGGGGTGGGAGCTTGGCGAACACCGGGAGGTGGACCAGCCGGGAGACGGCCCCCACCACCTCGGCCGCCCGCTCCGGCCGGGCGGCGAAGGAGGGGCGCCCCAGCTCCTCGTCGGGGCAGTCCAGGGGGACCTCGATGGCCGCCACCCCGGAGGCCCGCTGCACCCGGCGGGCCACCTGGACGAACTCCTCCAGGCTCCCGCCTGCCACCGAGACGAAGACGGGGGCCCCGCACGCCACGAGGGCCGGCAGCTCCTCAGCCAGGAAGTCCTCGACGCCGGGGTTCTGCAGCCCCAGGGACCAGAGCACCCCGGAGGGGGTCTCGGCGATGCGGGGCACCGGGGAGCCCTGGCGGGGGCGCAGGGTCACGCTCCGGCTCACCACGCCGCCGAGCCGCCGGGTGTCCACCAGGGCGCCCAGCTCCCGGCCCGTCCCGAAGCAGCCGGCGGCCACCACGACGGGGGCCGGGAGGCGCAGGCCGGCCAGGTCCACGACGAGGCTCGGGGTCATCCCGGCCACGTTCCCGCCACCGGGAGCCCCTGGGGCGGTGGGGAGATCCCCCGGGGCTCCTCCATGGACCACCGGTCCCACCGGATCCTGGCGGCGTTGAACACCGGCCCCTCGGTGCAGGCCCGGAGGTGGTCGTAGCCGCCGCCCTCCCGGCGGGCCACCGGCACGACGCACGAGAAGCACAGGCCGAGGCCGCACCCCATCCGCTCCTCCACGGCCACCTGCGCGGGGATGCGCCGCTCCCGGCAGAACTCGGCCACCCCCCACAGGGTCCGACGAGGGGCGGCCGCGTAGACGACCTCGGACCGGCAGCGCTCGGCCGCCTCGGGCAGGGCCTCGAGCAGGGTGCCCCGCGTCCCCATCGAGCCGTCCGCCGTCACGATCGTGATGGTCCGGGACAGCCGCTTGCCGTCCAGGGGCTTGAAGACCTCCTCCGCGGCGGCGCCGGCGACCAGCATGTCCACCTGCTTGCCCCGGGCCCGCAGCTCCTCGGCCAGGAAGTGCAGGGCCGCCACCCCGTGCCCCTCTCCCACGAGCAGGCAGGAGGTGAGGCGCCGGGGGTAGGCGAAGCCACTCCCCAGGGGCCCGATGACGTCGAGGAACTGGTGGGCCCGGGCCCGGCCCAGCCACTCGGTGCCGGGCCCCCGGACGTCGAAGGCGAACTCCAGCGTGCCCGCCCACCCCCCGCGGCGGGCGGCGTGGTGCACGAAGAAGTAGCGCCGGAGCAGGAAGGACCGTCCCGGCGGCACGCCCACGGCGACGAACTGGCCGGGCCGAGCCCCCTCGGCGATCTCCGGCGCCACCAGCGTGAGCGTGTGGTAGGCCCCGACCCTGCGGACCGACAGGATCTCCGCCCGGACCCGCTTCACGCCGTGCCTCCCGGGACGCTCCCCCGGCCGGCCTCCGCCGCGCCGCCGGCCAGCCGGGCCCCGGCGACCGGCG
>CAYVCH010000160.1:3747-5885 GCA_964449755.1 uncultured Actinomycetes bacterium | reverse complement strand
GCTTCGCCCGGCCCGTCCGGCCGGGGAGCCGCCTCACGACCCGCATCTGGCGGACCCCGGAGGGGGCCCGCTTCGACGCCCTCGGCCCCGACGAGAAGGCGGTCCTGCGGGAGGGCCGCGCCGAGGTTGGCTGAGACGTCCCTGGCTCCGCTCTTCGAGCCGGCCTCCATCGCCGTCTACGGGGCCTCCCGGAACCCCGCCAAGCTCGGCCACACCCTCCTCCGCAACGTCCTCGAGGGGGGCTTTCCCGGCCGGGTGGTGGCGGTGAACCCCGAGGCCGACGAGGTCCTCGGCGTGCCCGCGGTCCCCGCCCTGTCCGAACCCGTCGACCTGGCCCTGGTCTCGGTGCCGGCGGGGGCCGCCGTCGACGCCGTGACCCAGGCCGCCTCCGTGGGGTGCCGGGCCGCGGTGGTCCTCTCGTCGGGCTTCGCCGAGGCCGGCCCGGAGGGCGCGGTCCTCCAGGACCGCCTCGCCGCCGTGGCCCGGGAGGCGGGGATGCGCCTGGTGGGGCCGAACTGCATGGGGGTCCTCTCCCTGCCCGGGGACCACGTCCTGAACGCCAGCTACTTCTGGGACGTCCCCCGGCGGCCCGGGGGCGTGAGCTTCGCGTCCCAGAGCGGGGCCGTGGGGGGGATGTTCCTCTCCGAGGTCCGCCGGGGCCGGTTCGGGGTCGCCCGGTTCGCGAGCCTCGGCAACGCCGCCGACGTCACCGAGACCGACCTCCTGGAGTACCTGGCCGACGACCCGGCGACGGCCGTCATCGCCCTCTTCTCCGAGGCCATCCGGGAGGGCCGCCGGTTCGTGGAGGCGGCCCGGCGGGCCTCGGAAGCCAAGCCGGTGGTGGTGCTGAAGGCGGGGAGGGGCCGGGCCGGGGCGCGGGCGGCCGTCGGCCACACCGGTTCCCTCGTCGGCACCTACGGGGCGGCCCGGGCCGCCTTCGCCCGGGCGGGCGTGCTGGAGGCCGCTGGCACCGAGGAGTTCTTCGGCGCCCTGGCGGCCCTGGCCGCCTACCCGACGGGCGCCGGGGGACGGCGGGTGGCCGTGGTCACCATCTCCGGGGGCCCCGGGGTCCTGGCGGCGGACGCCGCCGAGGCGGCGGGCCTCGAGCTGCCGGAGCCGGGCCCGGAGACCCGGGAGCGGCTGGCCGGGCTCGTCCCTCCCTTCGCTGCCCTGGCGAACCCCGTGGACCTCACCCCCCAGTGCCCACCGGAGCACATGCCGGCAGCCATCGGCGCCGTCTTCGAGGCTCCCGCCTTCGATGGCGTCATCGCCATCGACTGCGGCCTCGACGTCGAGGGGTTCGGCCGAGGTGTCGCCGAGGCGGCTTCCCGCACGGGCAAGCCGGCGGTGGCCTTCGTCCTGGATGTCCCCCGGGTCGAGGCGGCCCTCTCGGCCGGGGGGATCCCGATCTTCGACTCCCCCGAGGCCGCCGTGGCCGGCTACGCGGCGCTGGCCCGCCGGGGAGGCGCCCGGTGAGGGCTCAGCCGCCGGGCCGTCGGGCCCTGCCCGAGTGGGAGAGCAAGGAGCTGCTCGGGCCCCGCCTACCCCGCCCCCGGGAGGTCCAGGCGAGCAGCGCCGAGGAGGCCGTGGCCTTCGCCCGGGCCGTCGGCCGGCCGGTGGTGGCCAAGGCCTCGGGGGTGGTGCACAAGTCCGACCGGGGCCTCGTCCGCCTCGGCCTCGACGCCGATGCCCTGGCCGGCTGCTTCGAGGAGCTGGCCCGGGCCGGAGACGGAACGGTCCTGGTCGCCGAGGAGGTGGTGGGCGAGCTGGAGCTCATCGTGGGCGGCGTCCGGGATCCCCAGTTCGGGCCGGTGGGGACGGTGGGCCTGGGCGGCGTGACGGCGGAGGTGGACCCCGACGTGGCCTTCCTCCTCCTGCCCCCGGAGCCCGGAGAGCTGGATCGGGCCATCGCCAGCCTCCGGGCCGCGCCCCTCTTCGACGGCTACCGCGGCCGGCCTCCCGTGGACCGGGCGGCACTGACCGAGGTCCTGGCGGCCATCGCCGAGCTGCTGGAGAGGGACCCCGGGGTGGTCGAGGTGGACTGCAACCCGGTCATCGTCTCGGCCGGCCGGCCCCTCGTGGCCGACGCCCTGGTCGTGGTCGAGGAAGGCTGAGGGGCGTCCGCTACGAGCGACACG
>CAYVCH010000160.1:0-3737 GCA_964449755.1 uncultured Actinomycetes bacterium | reverse complement strand
CCGACGGGACGCCGGTTGGCTCGGTCCAGGCCCGGGCCGGTGGGCCGCCGCCCCGGTGAGAACCCCTTCAGCCGGTATCGGGGAGCCCGGCCAGTGCCGCGGTGATCCGCAGCGCGTCGGTCGGGTCGTAGGCCCGGTACATCGCGAGCTTCTCGGCCTCGATGGAGCCCTCCGCGTGGATGGCCAGAACCTCCTGGTACCCCCCGTAGAGGCGGGTGGTGAGGTCGCCGATGAGCCTGAGGATGGCCATCCTCCGGTCCGCCGGCCACGCCCCGGCCAGGTACTTGTCAAGCACCGGGCGGATGTCCGGGGATTGCCAATCGGCACTGGAAGGGCCGGTGACGAGGAGACCTCCGGCCAGGTCCTGCACGGCCTCGAGGGCTCGGTGGAAGTCACGGGCGAACGTCCACTTGGCGAGGTTGGTCGTGAAGACGTCCGGGTAGGCGATGTCCGCCTCCGTGTGGCACCGGAGGGCGGCGAGCTGCACCAGCCCCCGCACGGTCTCGGCGTACCCGGCGAGCCAGATGAGCTTGTCCCGCACGTGGCTCGCCCCGTCGATGCCATTGGCCTGCGCGACGAGGATGGCCGATCCCACCAGGGCATCGAGCAGCGGGAGCTTGTAGCTGACGGCGGTGAACCGGTGGTACTCGACGAAGGCGAGGGCCGCCGCTCCAGCGAGGTCCGGTCGGTCAACGAAGAACACCCGCTCCCACGGGATGAAGACGTCGTCGAAGACGGTCAAGGTCTCGATCATCTTGTGGGAGGAGGAGACGGGTCTCGCGAACCGGTCATCTCCGTGGAGGAAGTCGGAGGCGTAGAGCCGGAGACCGGGGGTCGCGACGGGGAGCGCAAAGCTCAGGGACCAGGGCTCTTCGCCGGGCACCATCGTCCGGCTCGGAAGCACGATGATCCGATCGACGTACGGTGCACAGGAGGTGTGGAGCTTGGCCCCCCGGACCACGATCCCGTGGGAGTCCCGCCGGACCACCCGTAGGTACAGGTCTGGGTCGTCCTGCTGGGATGGCCGCTTGGACCGGTCGCCCTTGGCGTCGGTCTGTGCCACGGCGAGGGCGAGGTCGCCATCCCGACATTCGCGGTAGAAGGCCTCCAGGCGGCGGAGGCCCTCGCGTTCCCCCATCCGCTTGAGCACGCGCATCAGGGCGAAGATGGCATCGGTCCCGATCTCCTTGACCAGCAGGACCAGCGTGGCGCCCCGGGCGGTGGCTGTCTCGATCAGGCGAGATCGAGCGTCCAGCTCCTCGGACGAGCGGGGGATCCGGTAGTACGCGGAGTACTCGTCTCCCCCGTCTTCGCGCTGGACGGCGAGGTGTCGCGTGCGCGGGTCCTCCGCGAGCTGAAAGTCGATGGCGGCGTGCCTGGCGGCAGTGCCGATCTCCTCATGCTGGGTGACGTCCGGAACCCGCTCGCCACGGTAGTACACCTCCCGCCCGTCCCGGAGCCCGCTCAAGTACTGCTGTGACGTGCGAAGGCCCATCTTCCCCCTCCGGCGCCGCGTCCCTGGACCCGCCCGGCTTCCGCCGCGGCGATACCGCGCCACCCGTCGTCACGATCGCGGCTCACTGCCGTCCCGGTTCTCCTCTCGGGCCCGGGCGTCAGTGGATCCGCTTGTCATGGCCCGCCCAGGCCTGCTCTCGGAGCAAGTACTTCTGGATCTTCCCCGTGGAGGTCTTGGGGAGGGGGCCGAAGGTGACGCGCCTGGGCGCCTTGAAATGGGCCAGGCGCTCGCGGACGTGCCGGATGATCTCCTCCTCCGTTACGGTGGCCCCCTCCTTGAGCGCGACGTAGGCAGCCGGCACCTCGCCCCATCGCTCGTCGGGTGCGGCAATGACCGCCGCCTCAAGCACGGCGGGGTGGCTCATGATGGCCTGCTCGACCTCGATGGAGGCCACGTTCTCCCCGCCGGAGATGATGATGTCCTTGGCCCGGTCCTTGAGCTCCACGTACCCGTCGGGATGCATGACCCCCAGGTCGCCGGTGCGGAACCACCCGTCGGGGGCGGCGCTGGCGGTGGCCTCGGGGTCGCGGTAGTAGCCCAGCATGAGGTCGTTGCCCCGGACCGCCACCTCACCCATGGTTGCGCCGTCGGCTGGGACATCCCGGCCCTCCGCGTCCACCACCCGCATCCGGCAGGCGATCACGTTCCCCACTCCCTGTCGGGCCTTCAGCCGGCTCTGCTCCTCGAGGGGGAGCGCGTCCCACTCGGGCCGCCACTCGCAGATCGTGATGGGGCCGAAGGTCTCGGTGAGCCCATAGAGGTGGGTCACCTGCATGTTCAGCTCGCTCATGCGCGCCAGGAGGGTTGGGGAGGGCGGGGCGCCCCCGGTGCACACGCGGACGGGGCGGGGGGCCGGCGTGGCATCCGGGTGGCTGGCCAGGGCGCTGAGCACGGACGGGGCGGCATTGAAGTGGCTCACCCCCTCCTCCCGCACGAGCCGCCACACCTCCGCGGGGTCGAGTCTGGGAAGGCAGAGGTGGATCCCACCGGCGGCCGTCACCGCCCACGTGAAGCACCAGCCGTTGCAATGGAACATGGGAAGGGTCCACAGGAACACCGTGCCCGGATCGAGCCTCGCGTGGTAGGCCATGGCCAGGGCCTGCAGGTAGGCGCCGCGGTGGTGGTACATGACGCCCTTGGGCTTGCCGGTCGTGCCGCTCGTGTAGTTGATGGACAGGAGGGAGCGTTCATCGGTCACCGGGAGGGCCACGGGGGCGGCGGCGGACACGAGCGCCTCGTACTCGTCTTCCCTCCCTCCGGCCGCCACCAGCTCGAGGCCCTCACCGACCAGCTCGGCGGTGCGCCGGGCAGACGGCTGGAACCCGCGGTCGTAGAGGAGGATGCGGGACCGAACGATATACGCGAGCTCCTCCGGGGTGAGCCGCCAGTTCATGGCAACCAGCGCAGCGCCCGCCAGGGGAACCCCGAAGTGGGCCTCCAGCAGGACGTGCGTGTTGGGGCACAGGACGGCGACCCGGTCGCCCCTGGTCACCCCGAGGGCAGCTAGGCCGCCCGCCAGCCGGGTGGCCCGCTCCCAGAGTTCCCGGTACGTGCAGCGGAAGCCACCGTCGATCACGGCCGGGCGGTCACCGAAGACGAACGCTGACCGCTCCAGGAAGGCCGTGGGGGTGAGCGGCTCGAAGGAGAGGAACTCCCGCCCCGTCACGCGCCGGGGCGCCGCCTCCGAGGGGTCCTCGCTCCTGTGCTGGCTCACCTGAGATCGTCCCCCTGGGCCCGGGGAGACATGGTACTGCGGGGCCCCCGGGAGCTGCCGGCACGGGAGGTCGCCCCACCCGCTGGCGGCGTGCTCACCTACCTCTCGATTTGACAAACCTTGAGAAGAGGAGTAGCGGGAAAGGTGCGTCCACCGCAGGGAGGTGTCCCATGGCCCTCGAGTTCGACGTGGTCGTGGTCGGCGGCGGTCTGTCCGGGGGGTTACCGACAGCGGCATATCTGCAGAAGGCCGGCCTCAAGGTGGCGATCCTCGAGCGGCGGCACGAGCTGGCGACGTTCGCCCCGACCACCGAGCCGTGGCCGAACACGATCATGAGCCCGCACGCCTCGATCAACTGGTCGGGGGCCTCTCCGGTCATCGAGGATCTGGAGCTCGAGAAGTACGGGTACCGGATGGTCTTCGGCCCGACGGCATATGGCACGACGCACAAGGACGGCACCAACCTCCTCATCTACCACGACCCGGGACAGACGGCGAAGGCCGTCG
>CAYVCH010000159.1:0-5917 GCA_964449755.1 uncultured Actinomycetes bacterium | reverse complement strand
GCCCCGTCGCTGCTCGGCCCGCCACCGCCAGGTCTCCGGGTCGCCGTGCCAGGCGAGCTCCATCTCCCGCAGGGCGGCGGCGGGCGTGAGGTCGGCCGGGAAGCCGGGCACGCCTGCCGAGTATAGGGGCGGCCGGACGGGGGTAGGCTGGCCGGCGGCGGAGGTCACGCACTGGAGGTGGACATGCGGACGGTGGCCGTGTCCGGGTGGCTGGTCATCGTGGCCCTCCTGCTCGTGTGGCAGGGTCTCGGGCTGCTGCGGGGCTCCGAGTGGCCGACCCTGTCCGACTTCTTCCGGGCCTTCATGCGCCCGGTCGCCGGGCGGTGGGTGCTGTTCGGCCTCTGGCTGTGGGGGGGCTGGCACCTGTTCATCCGTGGCTGGCGGTTCTTCCTGCAGGGATGATCGAGGTCGGCGACGTCGTGGTCGTGCTGGCCTCGGCCTACGCGCTGTTCGTGCTGGCCGTGGTGGCGGCGGCCCGGCGTCCGGTCGCTCGTCCCCGCCGCGGGGCCGGGGCTCCCGACGCGCCGCCCCGTGGCTATCTCGCCAGCACGGTGGCCGGAGGGTACCTCGCCTTCCTCCTCATCGTGCTGGTGTTCCACGTGTGGCTGGTGGGGGAGGGGGACGCCCTGGGGAGCGCCCTGGGGGGCGGGGCCTTCCTCGGCACCGTGGCGGCTGCCGCCTTCGCCGGCCTGTCCTGGGCCGAGGGGCGGCTGCGGCGATGAGCCGCCGGGGCCCCGGGCGGGAGGGGCGGCGGTGAAGCCGGAGGCGCTCGAGTGGGCCCTGGCCGAGGCCCCCGACCCGGAGCTGGCGCGGGTGGCCCTGTCCCGGGTGGGGGAGGACCCCCGGGCCAGGGAGGCCCTGGGCCGGGAGGAGGTCCTGCGCCCCCTGGCCCGGCTCCTGGGCTTCTCGACGGCCGCCGCCGACTTCCTCGTGGCCCACCCCGAGGAGACCGGGGACCTGGCCGACCTGCGGCCCCGGACCCCGGGGGAGCTGGAGGCGGAGCTGGCTGCCGACCTGGCCCGGCTCGGGACCGTGGCCGGGCTGCGGCGGTTCCGCCGGCGGGCCCTGTTGCGCCTGGCCGCCCGGGACCTGGCCGGCGCCCACCTGGACGAGGTGGTCTCCGAGATCACGGCCGTGGCCGAGGCCTGCCTGGTCGCCGCCTGCCGGGCGGCGGGCCTGGCCGACGGGTTCGCCGTCGTCGGCCTGGGGAAGCTGGGAGGCGCCGAGCTGAACTACGCCTCCGACGTGGACCTGGTCTTCGTCCACGCGGGGGGCGGCCCGGTCCGGCAGGAGGAGGTGGAGCGGGCGGTCCGAGGCCTCATCCACCTCCTCGCCGATCCCACTGAGGACGGCGTGGCGCTGCGGGTCGACCCGACGCTCCGGCCGGGCGGTCGGGCGGGGGCCCTGTCCCGATCCCTCGAGGCCACCCTGGCCTACTACGCGCGGGAGGCGGCCACCTGGGAGCGGCAGGCCCTCATCAAGGCCCGTCCGGTGGCGGGGGACCCCTCCCTGGGCCGGGCCTTCATCGAGGGCGTCGCGCCCGTGGTGTACCCGGCCGACCTCCACCCCGGCGCCATCGAGGAGGTGCGCCAGGTGAAGGTGCGCCTGGAGGAGTACGTCCGGGCCCGGGGCAAGGAGTGGGTGGAGGTGAAGCGCGGGCGGGGCGGCATCCGCGACGTGGAGTTCGCCGTCCAGCTCCTCCAGCTCGTCCACGGACGGCGGGACGAGCGCCTCCGTGAGCCCGGCACCCTCCGCGCCCTGGCGGTCCTCGCCGAGGAGGGGTACGTGGCCGAGGAGGACGCCCGGGCCCTGGCCGACGCCTACCGGTTCCTGCGGCGCCTGGAGCACCGGCTCCAGATGGCCCGGGACCTGCAGACCCACGAGCTGCCCGCCGACCGGCGGTCCCGGGAGCGTCTCGCTCGCTCCCTGGGCCTCCCGGGGCCGGACGCCCTGGCCGCCGAGTACGAGCGCCGGACCGCCCTCGTGCGGGGCCTCCACGAGCGGCTGTTCTACCGGCCCCTCCTCGAGGCCTTCGCCGGCCCCCGGGCTCCCCGGCCCGGGGTGGAGCGGGCCGCCACCGAGGAGCTGCTGGCCGGCCTGGGGTTCCGGCGGCCGGCCGTCGCCTACGAGGTGCTCCGCCGGCTGGTGGCCCCCTCGACCCGGCTGGGGAAGGTCCTCGCCCACCTGTTCCCGGTGGTGGCGCCGGCCCTGGCCCTGGCCGCCGAGCCCGACGCTGCCCTCGTGCGCCTCTCCCGCCTGGCCGAGGCGGTGGGGGATCGGCGGGACCTGGCCGACGCCCTGGTCTCCGACCCGACGGCGGCCCGGCGCCTGGCCCACGTGGTGGCCGCCAGCACGTTCGCCACCGACCTCCTGGTGGCGCGACCGGAGCGAGTGCTCGCCCTGGCCGGAAGCTCCGAGCCCACCGACCCGCTGGCCGCCCTGGTCCGGGTTGTGGGGGGCTACGCGTCCCGGGAGCTGGACCCCCGGCGGGCCGGCGCGGAGCTGGCCGCCGTGGCGGATCGGGTGGTGGCGGCCTCCCTGGACCTGCCCTTCGCCGTCGTCGGGCTGGGGAAGCTGGGGGCCCAGGAGCTGAACTTCGCCTCCGACCTGGACGTGGTGTTCGTGTACGAGGGGGAGGGCCCGTCGGCCCTCCGGCGCGCCGCGGAGCTGGCCCGGGCCGTGCTGGCCGGCGTGCGGGAGCGCGGCTTCGACCCCGACCCCGACCTGCGCCCCGAGGGTCGGGCCGGCCCCCTGGCCCGCTCGCTCTCCGCCTACCTGGAGTACTGGCAGCGGTGGGCCGAGCCCTGGGAGTTCCAGGCGCTCCTCCGGGCCCGCTTCGTCGCCGGCGACGAGGGTCTGGGCCGGCGGTTCTGCGCCCAGGCCGAGGAGGTGGCCTACCCCGAGGACCTCAGCGTGGACCGGGCCGCCAGCATGCTCCGGATGCGCCAGCGCGTGGAGCGGGAGCGGGTGCGCCCCGACGCGGGCCGGTTCCACTTCAAGCTCGGCTACGGCTCCCTGGCCGACGTCCAGTTCGCCGTCGAGCTGTCCCTCCTCCGTCACGGCCGGGCCCACCCGGAGGTCCGCAGCCCCCGCACCCTGGAGGCCATCGAGCGTCTGGCCGAGGCCCGCCTGCTGGAGGACGGGGTGGCCCGGGCCCTGGGGGAGGCCTTCGTGTTCCTCTCCGACGTGAAGGACGCCCTGGAGGTGGACCGGCGGGTCCACGCGGAGGCGCTGCCGCCCTCGCCCGAGGAGCAGACGGCCCTGGCCCGCCGTCTCGGCTACGAGGAGTACCCGAGGCAGAGCTTCCTCCGGGACTACGCCCGGATCACCCGACGGGCTCGGCGGGCCATGGAGCGGGTCTTCGCCGAGGCCACGCAGTAGCAGTGGGGCGGGGCTCGCGCCCGCTCCCGCGCCTTGCGCCGGGTAGGCCGGGGCTCGCCCCCGGCACCCGCACGAGGTCGTCCACCGCGGCGAACCAGGATGGCGGCTCGCACTGCTCGGGCGGCGCCTCCGTGGACGGGTGGGGCGACTCGCAGCCCAGCTCCAGCACCAGCCGCTGGGCCTCCTCGGCCCGGCTCGTCCAGGATCATCGTGCGCGGGCGCCGTCCGCCACCGACAACAGTGGACGGCCGGGCGGCCGTTGGAGGAGATGTTTGCGGGGTAGAGGGGGCGGCACCCGCGGAGGCTCGGGGTTGCGTTTCTCTCGGGGGGACTACGCTTCGTCGTGGTGCTGGCGGGGGCGCAGTGACCATCGGCTTCGCGGCTCGGCGTGGAGCGGCGGGCCCCGAGGGTCCTCAGGATCTGGCCCCGGGGGCTGCCGGTGTCCGGACGCCTCTCGTGCGACTGGCAGCGGGCCTTCTGCTGACCGCCGCTCTGTTGTCGGGCAGCTGTGGGGGCCTGGGCGAGGGGGTGACTTCGGAAGTCCCGGGAGCCATCACGCTGCGGCAGGGGCCTGCGACCCCGCCGGTTCCCTTCCTCACAGGGCAGGCAGTTGTGGGCCTCCCCGGGGGGCGTGAACTCCGGCTTCAGGGCCGTGCCTCGGGAGGACTCATGGGCTGGCTCGCCCCCGTAGGAGTGCCTTCGCCCGACGGTCGCTCCATCGCCTACAACGCGTGGGCCGATCTCGTCTCGTTGGATGCTGAGAAGTCCTGGTCCCAGCAGGGCATTCGGCCCGGGGATCCTATCGGGGCGCCGTCCCTGCGGCTCCTCGACCTTGTGACCGGCGAGGACTCCCTGCTGGAGGAGGGAGCCTTCTCGCTGGCCTGGCGCGCCGACGGGGCGGTTGCCTTCTTCAAGGGAGAGGAGCGCGATGACCACGCCGATTGGCGGTACGTGGGGCACGTCATGGTGCAACGAACGGTTGATGGTCTCCCCGCCCCCTGGACCAGCTCGGCCGCACGCTACGTGGTGGTGGCCTGGGCAAGGGATCGGCTGCTCGTGTACCGCCAGTCGGAGGGGGAGTGGCTCGATCTGCTGGTTCTCGACGGTCCGGGTGAGATCCGCATGCTGGCTCCGGGTGCCAACCTGGTAGCGCTCAGCCCGGATGGCGGACGCGTGCTGGTGTCGCAGGGTGGTCTGGCCCGTGTCCTCGAGGTGGCCACGGGGCGTGAGCTGGCCGCGCTGGACCTAGAGCGCGCGAGCGTCGGGGGCGGGGCACCGGTTGGACAGATCGCCTATGGGGGATCCTGGGTCGGTGACCGGGTCGTCGCCGAGGGTGGGCCTGGCATCGTGGTTCTTCAGGTGGGGACGACGTCGATCGAGGTTCGGGGGACGTTGGCGCTGCCGGAGCAGTCATTCCCGATGCCGCCGCACGAGCCGAGGTTCATCGATCCGGGCGGCACGCGGATCGTGGCATGGGCCCCGGTACCGCTCCAGGCCGGTACCGGGCGGGGATATGTCTACCTCGACTGTGACCTGGGCCCCTCGACATGCGTTCAGGGGCCGGTTCGCGATGATGAGGTCTTCTTCCAGATCTACGACCCCAGTCGTCCGGCCGCGGGGGCGTGAGCGGTGCCCCCGCCTCTCCGGTCCGGGCTCAGGGTGAGCACGAGGGTGGCGCTGACCACCGCGCTGCTTGCCCCGGTCCGGGCGCATGCTGCCCGGTCGTGCCTCTACTACGAGTTCGTGAAGGACACGAACGTGCACTCGGATCTCAACTGGCGGTACGTGGATGACTATGGTCGGTGCATCCGGGTTCACAACTACCGTGCGGGATCGGGCACGACGACGGATCCCTGTCAGATCAACAAGGGGTGGCTGCCGAACGGCTGGTACGACCTCTCGAGCAGTGGGCCCACCGGGCATGCGGACAACTACAGCGGCAGCACCATCTGGGGCCGCGTATGGCACCTCCAGGACAAGAAGTGCCACGACGGTACCTGGCGAACCGAGCTGTTCATCCACACGGAGGAGACCTCCAGCAACGGGCAGCAGTGCACGAGCGATCCCGATGACCCCAAGTGCTGGGACGACACCTCCGCCAGTCCCGGCGGGGATCCCGGGACCAACGACTTCAAGTCGCACGGCTGCATCAAGGTCCGTCGCCAGAGCCCTGAGGAGAGCTGGCCCGATGCCATGTCCGACGTCCCCTCGGACTGGCACGATATCGGCGGCCTCGGCCACGGCCAGGCGCGCGCCGACTCCGTCTACGTGCGCAGCTAGGCCACATGTCTCCGGCAAGTCGCCTTCGCCGCAGGCTGGTGGCGCTCGCGGTCGTCGCGGTGGTCGCAGTGCTCATCGGGACGGCGGTCTTCGTGGTGGACATGGGAAGAGGCGGGCGAAGGGGCCCGGCTGGAGAACACGGCAAGCGGTTCGGCCAGGGAGGCCTGATCCTGTTCGTTCGGGCCGGTCCGGGAACCGTGCACATTGCCCACGATACGTACGTGGAGAGGGATCCCGATCTCTTCGTCATTCGGTC
>CAYVCH010000158.1:0-5933 GCA_964449755.1 uncultured Actinomycetes bacterium | reverse complement strand
CGCTCTCGCCCGACGTGCTCGTGCACTGCATGCCCGTGATCTGGTCGAGCCTGTCGCGCAGCGGCGAGGTGGTGATTCCGGAGCACCTCGGAGCCAGCGCGCGCATCGCCATCCGGGCCCAGGTGGAGGCGGGGGCCCACGCCGTGCAGCTCTTCGACAGCTGGGTGGGGGCCCTCGACCCCGACGACTACGAGCGTTTCGTGCTGCCCGCCGTGGGGCGGATCTTCGCCGGGCTGGTGGACCTCGGCGTCCCCACAATCCACTTCGGGGTCGGCACCGGGGAGTTGCTCGCCCTCATGCGGCGGGCGGGCGGAGACGTCGTGGGCGTGGACTGGCGGGTCCCCCTCGACCTCGCCTGGGCCCGGGTGGGCCACGACGCCGCCGTCCAGGGCAACCTGGACCCCGCCGCCTGTCTGGCCCCGTGGGAGGTCGTGGAGGCCAAGGCCCTGGCGGTCCTCGCCCGGGCGGGGGGGCGGCCGGGGCACGTCTTCAACCTGGGCCACGGGGTGCTCCCGGGGACGCCGCCGGACACCCTGGCCCGCCTGGTGGACCTGGTCCACCAGCGCACCGCCGCCGGGGTGGCGGAGGCGGTCGCCGGTCGGCCACCGGCGTCCCTGGAGGGCCGGTGAGCGAGGCGGTGGGCGTCCTCGTCATGGCCTACGGGACCGCCGCCGGGCCCGAGGACCTCGAGCGCTACTACACCGACATCCGGGGCGGCCACCCTCCCTCCCCGGAGCAGCTGGCCGAGCTGCGGGCGCGCTACGCGGCCATCGGGAACCGGTTCCCCCTCCTCCCCACCACCCTGGAGCAGGCCGCCGGCCTGGAGGGGGCCCTGAACCGGTCGGGCCGGGACCGGTTCCGGAGCTACGTGGGGATGAAGCACTCGTCCCCCTCCATCGAGGAGGCGGTGGCGGCCATGCGGACCGACGGGATCCGCCGGGCCGTGGGGATCGTCATGGCCCCCCACTGGTCGGCCATGTCGGTGGAGACCTACGTCGAGCGGGTCGAGCGGGCCCTGGCCGGGGCCGGCCCGGCCTTCACCTTCGTCCGGAGCTGGTACGACCATCCCCGGTTCGTGGGGTTCCTGGCCGGGCGGGTGGGCGACGCCCTGGCGGCGCTCCCCGCGGGAGAGCGGGAGGGGGCGGCGGTGGTCTTCACCGCCCACAGCCTCCCCGTCCGCCGGGAGGACGACGGGAGCTTCCGGTGCCTCCGCTGCAACGCCTGCCCCGCAGGATGCCGGTACGAGGCCGGCCTCCGGGAGACCGCGCGCCTGGTGGCCGGGCGCCTGGGCCTGGCGGAGGTGACGACGGCCTGGCAGAGCGCCGGGCGGACCGCCCACCGGTGGTGGGGCCCGGCCCTGGAGGAGGTCCTGCGGGACCTGGCGGCGGCCGGCCGGCCGGCCGTCGTCGTCTGCCCCGCGGGGTTCGTCGCCGACCACCTGGAGACCCTCTACGACCTCGACATCGAGGCCCGCCGGGCGGCGGAGGCGGCGGGGCTTGCCTTCGCCCGCACGGCGATGCCCGGGGCCGACCCGGGCTTCACCGAGGCCCTGGCAGCCGTGGTCCTGGACCACCTGGAGGCGGTGGGCGGGCTGGAGGCCGTCGGGTGAGGGAGGCCCGGATCGTGGTCGTGGGCGGGGGGGTGGCCGGCCTGGCCGTCGCGTACCGCCTCCTCCGGGCCGACCCCGGGGCGTCGGTGACGGTCCTGGAGGCCGAGGCCGTCCCCGGAGGGAAGCTGCGGACCGTCGAGGTGGGGGACCTCCTCCTCGAGGCGGGTCCCGACGCCTTCGTGGCCCGCAAGCCCGGGGCCGTGGAGCTCTGCCGGGACCTGGGCCTCGACCTGGAGGAGCCTGCCACGCAGGCGGCCTTCCTGTGGACCGGGCGGGGGCTCGTGCCCTTCCCGCGCAGCGCCTTCGGGGTCCCCGGGACCCCCCTCGAGCTGGCCCGGTGGCCGGCCATCTCGGCCCGCGGGAAGGTGCGGGCCCTGGCCGACCTGCTCCGACGCCCCCGGCGGGAGGAGGCCGACGAGTCGGTGGGCTCGCTGGTCCGCCGCCGCCTGGGAGACGAGGTGGCCGACGCTGTCGTGGGCCCCCTCCTGGCCGGGCTGTTCGCCGGCGACATCGACGCCCTCTCGGTGGAGGCGACCTTTCCCGAGCTGCGGCGGTGGGAGCGGGAGCACGGCAGCCTCATCCTCGGTGCCCGGGCGGCCCTCCGGGCGGCGGAGGAGCGGCCCCGACCCATGTTCGTGCGCCCCCGGGGCGGCGTGGTCCGCCTCGTGGATGCCCTGGTCGCGGCCCTCGGCCCCGGCCGCCTGGTGGCCTCGGTCCGGGCCTCGGCGGTCCGCCGCCGGGAAGGGGGCTTCCGGGTCGTGGCGGGCGACGCGGAGCACCCGGCCGACGCCGTGATCCTGGCCACCCCCGCCTTCGTCGCCGCCGGCCTGGTGGAGGAGCTGGCGCCAGCGGCGGCCCGGCAGCTGCGGGCCATCCCGTATCGCTCCACGGGCGTCGTGGCCCTGGTCTATCCCGAGGGGACGGGCTCCCGCCTCCCCCACGCGTCGGGCTTCCTGGTCCCCAGGGAGCGGGCGGCGATGACGGCCTGCACGTTCGTGTCACGGAAGTGGCCGGAGCCGGCCTTCGGGGACCGGGCGGTGCTGCGGTGTTTCGTGGGCGGTGCCGGCGCGGAGGACCTCCTCGAGGTGGAGGACGCCGCCCTCGTCCTGGGTGTGGCGAGGCAGCTCGGGGCCGTCCTGCCCCTACCGCCGGCTCCCGAGGCCTGGCGGGTGACGCGGTGGCCCCGGTCGATGCCCCAGTACGAGGTCGGCCACGCCGAGCGGGTGAGGGCCGCCGCCTCCGCCCTGCCCCCCGGTATCTTCCTCGTGGGCAGCGCCTATCGGGGACCGGGCGTCGCCGACGTCGCGGCCGACGCGGCCCGCACCGCCGAGGCCGTGGTCGGGTACGTGGCGGAGGCCCGGGCCCGGGAGGGAGAGACGACATGGACGAGCTGACCTACGTCCTGTACCCGGTCTTCCGGGGGACCCGGGACTTCCGCCGCCTGGACGGGGCGGCCCTGGACGAGGCCGCCCAGGAGGTGGAGGCCCTGTTGAAGGAGGGGGCCGACCGGGTGACCGTTCGGGGCACCTACTCCACCGTGGGCTTCCGAGCCGACGCCGAGCTCATGGGGTGGTGGATCGGGCCCACCCCCGGCGACCTCCAGGACCTCCTGGTCGCCTTCCGGCGGACGGCCGCCGGGAGGCACCTGGAGCTGGTCTTCTCCTTCCTGGGGGCGGTGCGGCCCGCAGAGTTCACCGCGGACCACCGCCCGGCCTTCGTCCGGGGCGAGCCCCCCCGCAGGTTCCTCTGCGTCTACCCCTTCGTCCGGACGGCCGAGTGGTACCTGCTGCCCCCGGAGGAGCGGGCGGCCCTGCTCCGGGAGCACGGGGAGATCGGACGGGAGTTCCCCGACGTCCTGGCGAACACGACGAGCGGCTTCGGCCTGGGGGACTGGGAGTGGATCCTCGCCTTCGAGGCCGACGAGGCGCACCGCCTCGTGGACTGCATCCGTCGCCTCCGGGAGGCCCGGGCCCGGCTCTACACCAAGGTGGAGGTCCCCTTCGTCACCGGCATTCGCAAGGACGTGCGGTCGGCCCTGGCGGACCTGGCGTAGCACCCCGGCGCCCGCCGGCCGGCCCCGGGGCCCGGTCGGGGTTGGGGGGACCGGCGGGGCGGGGGATACCGGTATCCTGGGTGTTGAGGCTCGGGGGGCCGCTCGGCCGGCGAGGGGCGGCGGAGGGGGCCCGGTCGCGGGCGAGCGGCCCCGAGGGAGGGAGAGCATGCGCGACCTGGCGGCCATGGAGTGCGTCCCCTGCCGGGGCGGCGTGCCGCCCCTGGCCCCGCAGGAGATCCGCAAGTACCTGGCGGACCTGGGAGGGGACTGGCAGGTGGTGGAGGACCACCACCTGGAGAGGGAGTACCGGTTCAGGAACTTCCGGGAGGCCCTGGAGTTCACCAACCGGGTGGGGGAGCTGGCGGAGGCGGTCGGCCACCACCCCGACATCTACCTGGCTTGGGGACGGGTCCGCCTCACCGTCTGGACCCACAAGATCGACGGCCTCCACGAAGCCGACTTCGTCTTCGCCGCCAAGGCGCAGCGTCTCTACGAGGAGTTCCGCGCGAGCCTCCCCGGGTAGGCCTGGAGGCAGTTCGGGCGAGCTGGCGACGGGCCCGGCAGGGTCATGACGGGTGGGGCGCGACCGGGCAGGCCAGGGCCGCCGCGTCGAAGGAGGCGTCGGTGACCGTCCACCACCGGGCGTCGTCGTCGACGCGGGGCACGGTTGGAACCGGTCCCGTGGCCCGCGGCCCGCCCCCGGGAGGACGGGGGACCGGCGGCGGCTCCTACGGACGGACCGCCGGCGCGTGCGACACGGGGCGGGTCACGGCCCCCGCGCCGCCGCGCCCGCTGTCTCCAGGACCCGCTCGACCTCCGCGGCCCCGTGGGCCGCGCCCAGGAACCAGGCCTCGTAGCCCGACGGTGGGAGGTAGACACCCCCCTCGAGCATCGCGTGGAAGAAGCGCGCGTACCGGGCGTGGTCGGCTGCCCGGGCGCCGGCGAAGTTCCGCACGGGGCCCCGGGAGAAGAAGACGCAGAGGAGCGAGCCCTCGCGGTTCACGACGGCCGGGATCCCCGCCTCGGCGAAGGCCCGGGCCAGGCCCTCCTGCAGGCGGACGGCCATCCCCTCGAGCCCTGGGTACGGGTCGAGCCGCTCGGCGAGGTCGAGGGCGGCGAGGCCCGCGGCCACCGCCACCGGGTTCCCCGAGAGGGTCCCCGCCTGGTACACGGGTCCCGAGGGGGCCAGGCGCTCCATCACCTCCGCCCGCCCCCCGAAGGCGGCGAGGGGGAACCCTCCCCCGAGCACCTTGCCGAGGACGGTGAGGTCGGGGGTCACCCCGAACCGCGCCTGGGCGCCGCCCAGGCCCAGGCGGAACCCGGTGATCACCTCGTCGAAGACGAGGAGGGCTCCATGGGCGCTGCAGAGCTCGCGGAGGCCCTGGAGGAACCCGGGGGCTGGCGGGACGACCCCCATGTTCGCGGCCACCGGCTCCACGATCACGCAGGCGATCCGCTCGCCGTGCGCTTGGAACAGGGCCCGGACCGCCTCGAGGTCGTTGTAGGGGGCGGTGAGGGTGTCGCGGGCCGCGCCCTCGGTGACGCCGGGGGATCCGGGGATCCCGAAGGTGGCCACCCCGGACCCCGCGCCCTTGGCGAGGAGCGCGTCGGCGTGCCCGTGGTAGCAGCCCTCGAACTTGAGGACGAGGTCCCGGCCGGTTGCGCCCCGGGCCAGGCGGACCGCCGCCATCGCCGCCTCGGTCCCGGAGGACGTGAGCCGGAGCATCTCCACCGACGGCACGAGCCGGACGACCCGCTCGGCGAGCTCCACCTCGGCCTCGGTGGGGGCGCCGAAGCTCGTCCCCCGTCGGGCGGCCTCGGCCGCGGCGCGGACGACCTCCTTCCGGGCGTGGCCGAACAGCAGCGCGCCCCAGGACTGGACGAGGTCGACGTAGCGGTTGCCGTCGACGTCGACGAGGTAGGCGCCCTCACCGCGGGCGACGAAGGGCGGCGCGCCCCCGACCGCCCGGAACGCGCGGACCGGCGAGTTCACCCCACCGGGGATCACCCGCCTGGCCCGCGCGAAGAGTTCCCCGGACCTGCCCACGAGGGCGATGCTAGCTAGCGGGCCACGGTGTCGTCCGGATGGCGGACTCGACGCTCTCTCCTGTCTGCCAGGAGACGGCGTGGAAGGAGCGGCACGGGAGGTCGCGGCATGGGCGGTGGGCGGAGGCGGACGAGGTCCGTGGGAGGATCAGTCCGCGGCGTCCCCCGGTGGGCTCCAGCGGAGCCCCGGGAACCTGCTGAAGTCCGTGTCGAACGAGACGACCT
>CAYVCH010000157.1:0-5964 GCA_964449755.1 uncultured Actinomycetes bacterium | reverse complement strand
CCCGCGCCCGGCATCGAAGGCGCGACGACCCGGGCCATGCCGGACCCCCGGGGCGACGGCGGGGCGGGCCCCGCCACCGGGGCCCGCCCCCTGCCTCGGCCGGCGCCGCTACCGGCCCAGGGCCTCCTCGAGGGCTCGTCGCACGAGCACCTTCGCGAGCTCCCGGCGGTACTCGGCGCTGCCGAAGGTGTCCGAGGGCGGGCTCGTGCCCTCCGCCGCGTGCTGCGCGGCGTCGGCGAAGGACGCGCCGCCGGCCAGGGCCTCCTCCACGGCGGTGGCGCGGATGGGCCGGTCCCCCATGTTGGTGAGGGCCACGGCCGGCGCGCCGCCGTCCCCGGCCAGGGCCGCCACGCCCACGATGGCCCAGTCCTGGGCCCGCCGGTGGAACTTCAGGTACGACCAGCCCCGCCCCTCGGTCCGGGGCACCCGCACCTCGGTGAGGACCTCGTCGTGGGCCAGGGCCGACTGGAACAGGCCCTGGAAGAACTCGGAGGCCCCGATGGTCCGGGTCCCGCCCGGCCCCCGGGCCACCAGCTCGGCGCCGAGGGCCACGAGGACGGCGGGCATGTCCCCGGCGGGGTCGGCGTGGGCCACCGAGCCCCCGATGGTCCCCATGTGGCGAACCTGGGGGTCGCCGATCTCGCCGGCGGTGTAGGACACGATGGGGCACGCCCGCCGCAGGACGTCGCTGGTCGCCACGTCGTGGTGGCGGGTGAGGGCCCCGATGGCCACCACGTCCCCTTCCTCCCGCACGTAGGAGAGGTCCCGGAGGCGGCCGATGTCCACCAGCATCGAGGGCCGGGCAAGGCGCAGCCGCATCAGGGGCAGGAGCGAGTGCCCCCCGGCGAGGAGCCTAGCCTCGGGATTGCCCTGGAGCAGCTCGATGGCGTGCTCGACGGACTCCGCCCGCTCGTACTCGAAGGGCGCCGGGATCATGCCCCACCTCCCTTCGCCCGCTGGATGGCTCTCCACACGTTCTCCGGCGTGGCCGGCCGGTCCACCTCCGTGACGCCGAGGTGGGACAGGGCGTCGACGACGGCGTTCATCACGGCGGCCGGCGACGCGATGGTCCCGGTCTCGCCGACGCCCTTGACCCCCAGCTCGTTCGTGCTCGACGGGATGCTCACCCGGCCGATCGTGACGCCCGGCACCTCGGGGGCCGCGGGCACCGCGTAGGTGCTCATGTTGGCCGTGAGGAGCTGGCCGTTCTCGTCGTAGCGGGCCTCCTCGTAGAGGGCCTCGGCGATGCCCTGGACCACACCCCCCACGACCTGCCCGTCCACGACGAGGGGGTTGATGACGCGGCCCACGTCGTCGACAGCCACGTACTTCAGGATGTCGACCTGGCCCGTCTCGGTGTCCGCCTCCACGACGCACACGTGCGCGCCGTAGGGGAAGACGAAGTTCCCCGGGTCGTAGATGGCCAGGGCGTCGAGCCCCGGCTCGAGGCCGTCGGGCAGGTTGTGGGCGGTCCAGGCCGAGAAGGCGAGCTCCGCCACGGTCTTCGCCTTCTCCGGAGCCCCCTTCACCCGGAACGAGCCTGCCTCGTACTCCAGGTCCTCCTCGGCCACCTCGAGCTCGTGGGCGGCGATCTTCCGGGCCTTCTCCACCACCTTCTGGCACGCCCGGTGCACGGCCACGCCGCCCACGGCCAGGCTGCGGCTCCCGTACGTGTCCATGCCCCGCGGGACCAGGTCCGTGTCGCCGAAGATGACGTCCACGTCCTCCACGGGCACCCCCAGGTCGTCGGCGACGATCTGGGCGAAGGTCGTCTCGTGCCCCTGCCCGTGGGGGGTGGTCCCGATCCCCACCTCCACCTTGCCGGTGGGCAGGACCCGCACGCTGGCGGCGTCCCAGCCCCCCGCGGCGTAGCGGAGGGAGCCGAGGACCCGGGAGGGGGCGAGGCCGCACATCTCGATGTAGGTGGAGAGCCCGATGCCGAGCTGCTTCACCTCCCCCTGCTCCCGGCGCCGCTGCTGTTCCTTCCGCAGGTCGGCGTAGCCGGCGAGCTCCAGGGCCTGGTCCAGGGTGGCCCCGTAGTCCCCGGAGTCGAACTGCAGGCCGCCCACGGAGGCGGTGGGGCCGGTGAAGGCCGGCAGGAAGTTGAGCCGCCGGATCTCGACGGGGTCCTTGCCCACCCGCCGGGCCAGGGCGTCGACGGTGAGCTCGATGGCGTAGGTGGCCTCGGGACGGCCGGCGCCCCGGTAGGCGTCGGTGGGGGTGGTGTTCGTGAACACCCCGGTGCACTCGAAGTGGTAGGCCTCGCCTCCGTACGGGCCGCAGTACAGGAAGGCCCCGAGGAGCGGCACGCCGGGGGTCACCAGGAGCAGGTAGGCCCCCATGTTGGCGAGGAGGCGGACCCGATAGCCGCGGATCCGCCCCTCCTCGTCGGCGGCCAGCTCGATCTCCTGCAGCACGTCGCGCCCGTGGTGGGTGGCGAGGTAGTTCTCCGACCGCTCCTCCACCCACTTCACCGGGCGACCGAGCTTCCGCGACAGCGCGCAGCAGAGGGCCTCCTCGTTCGAGACCCGGATCTTGGAGCCGAACCCGCCTCCCACCCGGGGGGCGATCACCCTGAGCTTCTGCTCGGGGATGCCCAGGACGAAGGCGGCCATCGTCACCCGCGTGATGTGGGGGATCTGGGTGGAGGACCAGAGGGTGATCTCCCCCGTGGCCGGGTTGGCCCGGGCCAGGGCCCCCCGGGGCTCGATGGCGCTCGGGATGAGCCGGGGCAGGTAGTACCGGCCCTTCACCACCACCGGGGCCTCGGCGAAGACCTTCTCGACGTCACCGTTGGTGAGGGTCCACGTGTAGGACGCGTTCGTGCCGAACTCCTCGTGGAGGATGGGCGCCCCCTCAGCCAGGGCCGCCTCCACCCCCGTGACGGCGGGGAGCTGCTCGTAGTCCACGGCCACCGCCTCGGCGGCGTCCTTGGCCAGGGCCCGGGACTCGGCCACGACGACGGCCACCGGTTCCCCCTGGTAGCGCACCTTGTCCTTGGCCACCGGCCACATGGGCGGGTTCTTGATGTCCTCGGTGACCGGCCAGGCCACCGGGAGGGGCCCGGCCCACTCGCCGGCCAGGTCCTGGCCGGAGAAGGCAGCGAGGACCCCGGGCATGGCGAGGGCCCCGGCGACGTCGACCCCCTTGATCCGGGCGTGGGCGTAGGGGCTCCGCACGACGCCCAGCCAGACCATCCCCGGCAACGTCATGTCGTCCACGTACGTCGCCTGGCCCGTCAGGAACTCCGGGTCCTCCTTGCGGGGGATCTCCCGCCCCACGTAGGGCGCAGCCACCGCCACCTCCCTCACCCCCTCACGCCGGCGCCCCGGCCCGCATGACGGCCGCGGCGTCCAGGATCGACTTCACGATGTTCTGGTAGCCGGTGCACCGGCAGAGGTTCCCCTCCAGGGCCAGGCGCACCTCCTCCTCGGTGGGGGTCGGGTTCTCCTTCAGGTACGACAGGGCGGCCATGATCATCCCCGGGGTGCAGTAGCCGCACTGGAGGCCGTGGTTGCGGTGGAAGGCCTCCTGGAGGGGGTGGAGCTGCCCGTCGGTGGCGAGCCCCTCGATGGTGGTCACCTCGCGGCCGTCGGCCTGGACCGCGAGCATCGTGCAGGACTTCACCGACTCGCCGTCCACCAGCACCGTGCAGCTCCCGCAGGAGGAGGTGTCGCAGCCGACGTTCGTTCCGGTGAGCCCGAGGGTCTCCCGCAGGAAGTAGACGAGCAGCTGTCTCGGCTCCACCTCCGCCTCGTGCCGGATCCCGTTGACCGTGACCTCGATCCGCCTCACGGCGCCTCCCTTCGACGAAAGCCAGGGCCGAGACGGAATCTATGCCATCCGGTGCGCGACGGGCAAGTGGGCGGGACCCTCGGGCCCCGTCCCGGGGTCCCCCAGCCCCCGGGACGGGGGGCCTGGACGCGGACCCCCGGGGCGGGCCACGATGGGGCCGTGGAGGTCTTGGACGTCCTGGTGGCCGCCGGCGTGGGGGCCGTCCTCGCCCTCGTCGTCGCCGCCGCCGTGCGGGCGTCCCGGCCTCCAGCGGCGGGAGGGGCCCGGGGCCCCGTCGCCCTCACCGCGGGGGGCAGGGCCGTCCTGGTCCTCGACGTGGAGGGGGTGGACCGGGGGCACCCGGCGGTGGAGCGGTTGGTCCGGGACGCCGCCGCCCGGGTGTTCGCCCTCATGCCCGGCGTCGAGGAGGTGGAGGTGCGGGCCCGGGACGGCGCCCTGCTCGGGACCTCCACCCGAAGGCCGCCGCCCCCCAAGGCCATCCACCTCCCCGAGCAGCTCTTCGAGCCCCACCCGCGCCCGACCCACGGGCCCGACCTCACCGCCCACCTCTCCGAGGAGGAGCTCCCCACCGCGCCGCCGCGGGAGGGTCCCGTCCAGCCCCCACCGGCGCCGGAGGCTCCGGGGATCCTCCTGGCCGACCGGTTCGACCTGCCCGAGCGGGTGCGCGCCCGGGTCCGTGATCCGGGGGACGCCGTGGACCTGGTGCGGGCGATCCTCGAGGCGGGAGGCGTCGCCGTGCGCCTCGAGGACGGGACCCTCCGCACCGACGACCACGCCGTGGTGATCGCGGCGGCCGCCACCGGGGTCATCGGACGGGAGGCCCTGAACCGGGCCTTCCTCCGCGTCCAGCGCACCGGCGCCCGCCGCGGCCTCGTCATCGCCCTGGGGTACCTGGACCGGGACGACGTGCGCCGCCGGGAGGCCCTGGCGCCCCACGTCCTCCACGCCGGCCTCGACGGCATCCAGCGCATGGCCGACGCCGTGGCCGTCGGCGCCGACCCCCTCCGCTTCGCCGTCGCGCCCGCCCTGGCGGCCCCGGCGGGCCGGCCCCGGTAGCTACCCGGCCGCCGCCCGGGCCAGAGCCCGGCCCAGGGCCCGCAGGCAGAGGACCCGCACCAGCTCCCGCTTGTACTCCGCGGGGCCCCGGTCGTCGGAGCGGGGGTGCACCTCCTCCGCCGCGATCTCGCCGGCCCGGCGCAGGGCCCCCCGGTCCGGCCACCGCCCCCGCAGGTGCTCCTCGGCCTTGGCCGCCCGGACGTAGGTGAGGTCCACCCCGGCGAGGCCGATGCCGCAGTCGGCGATCCTCCCCTCGCCGTCCAGGTCGAGCTGGACCGCCACCCCCACCGTGGCGAAGTCGCCGACCTTGCGCCGGAGCTTCAGGTAGGCCCCGCCGCTCCGGGGCCGGTGGGGGACCCGGATCCTGATCAGCAGCTCGGTGGGCTCCAGGGCCGTGGCGAAGCTCCCCGTGAAGAACTCGTCGGCCGGGATCTCCCGCTCCCCGGCCGGACCGAGGGCGACGAGGGTGGCCCGGGTGGCGAGGAGGGCCGGTCCCCAGTCCCCCCGCGGGTCGGCGTGGGCGGCCGAGCCCCCCACCGTGCCGAGGTTCCGGACCAGGGGGTCGGCCACGCTCCTCGCCACCTCGTGGAGGAGCGGGTGGCGGCGGCAGACCAGCGCCGAGGCCTCCACCTCAGCGTGGGTCGTGGTGGCGCCGAGGGAGACGAACCCGTCCTCCTCCCCGATCCCCGCGATGGGAAGGTGCCGGAGGTCCAGCAGGTGTCCCGGCCGGATCACCCGGAACCGCATCATGGGGACGAGGCTCTGCCCGCCCGCCAGGGGTCGGGCGTCCGGGCCGAGGTCCTCCAGCAGCGCCACGGCCTCCTCCAGGGTCCGCGGCGCCCAGTACTCGAAGCGGGCCGGGACCACCTCACGCCTCCCGGGCGAGGTGGGGGCGGCCCACCGGCACCAGCCACGACCGGCCGTGGACGGCGGCCAGCAACACGTGGGTGTGGAGCGGGAGGAGGGGACCGGGCTCGGCATCCCCGGCCAGGGGGAGCAGGCAGAGGGCGACCCGGCCGTGCCGGGCGACGGCCTCCCCCACCCAACGCTCGGCCCGCTCCGCCTCCCCGGGGACCCGCCCCACCCACCGCACCAGCAGCCCGGGCCCGGGGC
>CAYVCH010000156.1:4467-5976 GCA_964449755.1 uncultured Actinomycetes bacterium | reverse complement strand
CGGCCCCCGCCAGCAGGGCGAAGGCCGCCGCCACCGCCACCGGCCGCAGGAGGGGCCGGGGCAGGGGCACCACCCGGCCCCGCGCCGACGCCTGGGGCTCGGCCTCGAGCCGCGGGCGGAGGCGGGCCCACCCCGTCTCGGGATCGGGGGTGGGGAGCGCACCCAGCCCCGCCAGCCGCCCGTGGAGGGCGGCGAGCTGCTCCGCCCGCTCCCCGTGGCGGCGGGCCAGCTCGGCCAGGGGCAGCACCCCCCGCTCCCAGGCAGCCAGGTCCCGCCGCAGGCTCCTCATCGCTCCTCCAGCATCCGGCGCAGCGCCTCCAGGGCGCGCCACTGGCGGGCGTTCACCGCGCCCTCGGTGCTCCCGAGGAGGCTCGCCACCTCCCGGTTGGACAGCCCCATCAGGAACTTGAGCTCGATCACCCGCCGCTGTCGCTCGGGCAGCCGCCGGATGGCGGCGGCCAGGGTCAGGCCGTCGTCCACGTTGGCCTCCTGGGGCGAGTCGGGGACCCGCGCCCGGGGCTCCAGCCGGTGCCGGCGGCGCAGCTCGTCGGCGACCACGTGGCGGGCGATGCCGTAGAGCCAGGCCACAGGGCCGGCCGGTGTCGCGGTAGCGGGGGAGGCCCTTCCAGGCCCGCAGGAAGGTCTCCGCCACCACGTCCTCGGCCGCCGCGCCCACGTGGGTCCGGGCGAAGCGGAAGATCGCCGCCTGGTGGAGCCGGTACAGCTCCCCGAAGGCGTCCCGGTCGCCCCGTTTCGCCCGCTCCAGGAGGCCCGGGGCGACGTCGAGGGTCGTCGCTTCGGCCACATCGCGCTCACCCGGTACATCGGCCAGCGGCCGCGAGATGCTCGGCGTCCACCCTCGGGCAGCGGCAACCGCCCGCTCCTCCCCCATCTCTCCTCCCCCAATCGGAGCCGGGCGGCGGCCCCTGTATCACCCGAACGGGGGAATCTGAAATCCCCCGGACCGCGGCGTGCAGGGAGTGCCGTCCGCCCCGATACGCGGGGTGAGACACGCGGCGAGGCCCCGGGGCCGGTCGCGAGAAGGCACGGAGGTGAAGGGCATGGACAGGTTGCGACGGAGGAAGCTGTTCAGGCTGGCGGTGGGGGCCTCCGCCCTCGGCCTGGCCGGGGGCACGAGCGCCCTGGCCGCGGTGGGAGGCGAGCCCCAGGAGCCGCCCTCGGCGGAGTCGGCCACGGACACCGTGACCCTGGACCTGGAGGGGGGGACGGTGGACGTCCCCATGAGCCAGGCCCTGGGCGACGACCTGGACGACGCCGACGAGGGGGCCCAGGTGCCCGACGAGGAGCTGGACCCGGGCGACGAGCCGGGCGGTGAGGAGGTCGGGGACCAGGCCGACGACAGCGCGGCGAGCGAGGACAGCGCCGACGACAGCGCCGACGACAGCGCCGAGGACAGCGTCGACGCCGACGAGCAGGACGCCCAGGACCAGGACGACCAGGGCGACGACGCCGAGGCCGAGGAAGAGGCCCAGGACCAGGACGACCACG
>CAYVCH010000156.1:4069-4415 GCA_964449755.1 uncultured Actinomycetes bacterium | reverse complement strand
ACGGCGACGACGCCGACGAGCAGGACGCCCAGGACCAGGACGACCAGGGCGACGAGGGGGAGGAGGCCGACTGACGCCCGCGCCCCCTCCCAGCGCCGACCCCCGCCTTCCGCGGGCCCGGGAGCTGCTCCTCCCGGAGCCCGCGGCGGCGCTCCTGGCCGGCTTCCTCGCCCCCCGCCGCTTCGAGCTGCTGGAGGCCCGCCCCGTACAGGCCCAGTGGTGGCCGGGCCGCTCCTGCACGGTCCGGTACCGGGTCCGGGCCCGGGGCCCACGGGGCGAGCGGTGGCTCTGGCTCTGCGCGGACACCCGGGCCCACACCCGCCCGCCCCCGCCCCCGCCCCGGGAG
>CAYVCH010000156.1:1444-4031 GCA_964449755.1 uncultured Actinomycetes bacterium | reverse complement strand
CGAGGAGGGGGAGGTCCTGGTCTGGGCCTTCCCCTACGACCCCCTCCTCCCCGGCCTCCCCGACGCCGCCCACGGCCCGACCCTGAGGGAGGCGGCGACCGTCCCGCCCCCCGCCGTCCTGTCCGGGCTGCCCATCCGGTACCGGCCGCGGCAGCGGGCCGTCTTCCGCTACACGCTCCTCGGGGGCGGGGCCCGGAGGACGCTGTACGCGAAGGTCCTGCAGCCCGAGGTCGCCCGGCGCGCCCTCGACGCCCATCACCAGCTCGCCCGGGCCCGCATCCCGGTGCCCCGGCCCCGGGCCGCCGACGGCCTGGGCGGCGTGCTCCTCTCCGAGGCCCTTCCCGGCTCGACCCTCCGGGACCTCCTGGGGCGGACGCCTCCCCGCGCCGGAGCGGGTGGCCCGCCTGGTGAGCCGGGTGACGGGGACCCGCTGGCGGGGGCCCCGGCCGGCACGGCGGCCGGACCGCGCCGCCCTGGCGGCGGGCCGCCTCCTGGCCCACCTGCTGCCGGAGCGCCGGGGGGCCCTGGAGGAGGCTGCCCTGCTGCTCGCGGAGCGGGCCGCGGCCTGTCCGGTGGAGCCGACGGTCCACGGCGACCTCTACGAGGGGCAGATCGTCGTGGACGGGGCGGGTCGCCTGGGGCTCATCGACCTGGACGACGCGGGCCCCGGCGACCCCCTCCTCGATGCCGCCAACCTCCTCGCCCACCTCACCGTCCTGGGCCACTCCTCCCGGCGGGCCGGACGGCGGCCCCTCGCCTACGCGCGGCCCGCCCTCCTCGGGGCCCTGGACGCCGGCGAGGACGACCTGCGCTGGCGGGAAGCCCTCTGCCTGCTGCTCCTGGCCACCGGCCCCTTCCGGGTCCTGGCCCGAGACTGGCCGGCCACGGTGGAGGCCCGCGCCACCCTCGCCCTGCGGCGCCTGCGTCCGCGACGATAGGCCCCCGCCGCCCGGGCGAGGTGGGCCGGGGTGGTTGAACCGGCTTCCGTCCGGGTGCATCCTGCTCTCCCCCTCTCAGCCGAACGAGGGACAGCGCAATGGCCGATGTGGAATCCGATGACGGCGGGATTGCCGGGGCGCCCCGGGCGGCCAACCCTGTACCGCAGAGGCCAGCCAATCGAGGGGGTGCCGCATCCGTGAGGCGCGGGGTGATTCGGGTCGGGGTGGCCGACGACCACCCCTTCGCCCGTGAGGGGTTGGTCCAGCTGCTCTCCTCCGCCGAGGACGTCGTCGTGGTGGGGGCGGCAGCCGATGGGAGGGGAGCCCTGGCCCTGGGGGACGAGGAGCCCGACGTGATCCTGCTGGACGTGCGGATGCCAGGGCTGAACGGGTTGGAGGCGGCCCGTCGCATCGTGCGCAAGCACCCCGGGGTCGGGATCTTCCTGCTCTCCGCCTACGACGACCCCCGGCAGCTGATGGAGGCCGTGCGCATCGGGGCCCGCGGGTACGTCCTGAAGGACGTCGACGGCGACGAGCTGCTGGAGGCCATCCGCGTGGTGGCGAGCGGCGGCATGGTGATCGACCTCACGGTGCTGGAGCGGGCGGCGGACGGTGGCCGGCCCGCAGAGCCCGGCGGCGAGCCCCTGACGGAACGGGAGGTCGAGATCCTCCAGCTGCTCGCCTCGGGCAGGACCAACCGCCAGATCGCCGACCACACGGGCCTGTCCCCCCGGGCCGTCCGCTACTTCCTGGACCGCATCTTCGAGAAGCTCGGCACCTCCGACCGCACGGCCGCCGTGGCCGAGGCCCTTCGCCGCAACGTCATCGACTGAAGGGGCCCTCGGGCTCACCCCGCGAGGCGGCGTCCCCCGCAGCGGGGAGTGGCTGGCCCCCCCAACCCCAGGCGCGACATCCCGCTTCGACCGGGCCCTGGGGCCGACGACCCACGGTCGTGGTCTTCGCCACGCCCCTCCGGTCCGAGGGCCAGCCCTGCGGCCCGGTGGTGGACGAGGACCCAGCCGTCTACAGGAGGGCCACGACCAGTTCCGTCGCCTGGGCCAGGGACCGGCAGTCGACCGCCATCACCGGGCTCCCCAGGCGGCCCTGGTGGTCCGAGGCGGCGGTCTCGGCGTCCGGGCCCGGGACCTGCACCTGGGCCCGGAAGGACCCGTCCTCGTGGGGCACCAGGGTCCGGACCAGGCGCGCCCCAAAGTAGATGCGGATTCGGCAGGGGGTGAACCCGGAGCCGACCACCAGCACCTGGTCTCCGGGGGGCGCCTGGCGGGGGTTGACCTGGAGGGTCTGGCGGTGCTGGAACTGGTCGGTGGAGCCCCGGACCCCGGCGCGGTCCAACGCGCCGGTGTCCCGTCGCGCGCTGAAGACGGTGAGCCTGTACCCGTCCGCGAGCGGCACCCGGAGGACCTCCTCGGGCACCCGGAGCACCACCGCGTCACGGGCTCCCAGCGGCGCGCTCCCGGAGCCCAGCTCCCGGACCCGGCGGACCCCGCCCTCGATGCCCGGGTCCGCCACGCGGACGAACCTCCCGCCGCGGAACGCCCGCACGCGCACGTCGGTGCCCTCGGCGTCGACCCTCACGAGCCCCCACAGGTCGATGCGTCCGCCGGAGGGCACCATCAACGAGTTGACCA
>CAYVCH010000156.1:0-1434 GCA_964449755.1 uncultured Actinomycetes bacterium | reverse complement strand
CCTCCACGGGCTGGGGGAACCAGGGCCTGGGGCGCCCGCCCGTCGACCGGTCGGCGTCCGCGTCCCACAGGAAGTGGAACTCCCGGGCCGCCCGCGGCCTTCTCGGGACCGTCCCCGCCAGGCCCGCCTCCGCCCGCGGCCCGCCGTCGAATCCGGTGACCGCGACCACGTAGCCGAGGTCCACGGGGCCCGGGGCCTCTCCCAGGGGGTCGAGCCGCTCCCTGCTCACCTGGAGGGGGAGGGCGAGGGGGCGACCGTCGTCCCCGAGCTCCTTGACGTGGGAGAGCTTCTGGGCCTCCTCCCGGGCGTCCAGGCTGTCGGTGGGGTCGATGGCGAGGTCGCCGAAGGTGCCGGTGTCGTTCATGAGCCCCGGATTCCGGTGGGCGAGACAGAGGGCGTGGCCGTTCTCGTGGGCGAGGGTCTCGGGGAAGTTGCTGACCTCGCCGTCTCCGTCGGTGTCCAGGGTGGGGTCTCGAAGCGGCTCCTCGGAATCCAGGGGCTCCGTGCTCTCGTGCGCCTCGGGGTCGCGGACCATGGCCTTCCGCGGTGGCGCGTCGTGCTGGCTGCAGCGGGGTCGGGGCGTGATCCCCCAGAGGTTGTCGCGTCCTCCCCTCCCGTCCAGACGGCGGCCGTTGCCGTCCACGAACCACCGGATCAGGATCTCGACGACCTTCTCGGTGGGCTCGTCACCGGCCCGCTCGATGGCCTCCTCGCAGGCCCGGCGGACGGCCTCCCGCTCGCGCTGCCCGGCCGCGGTCCCGGTCCCGTTGACGTCGCCCCGGCGCTCCCCGTTCCCGCGGCGGGCCGGCGTGGGCGGGTCAGGGTCGGCGACGAAGACCGGCCGCCCCTCGGGCACGAAGACCATGCCGTCCTGGAGCCATATGAGGCTCTTGTGGCCGAGGGCGTGGTTCCGCTCGGCCGCATCGAACCGCCCGTCGGGAGGCAGGTGGGGCCCCGCGAAGGGCGGCCCCGGGCGGTCCTCGACGATGCACCACTTGACGGGGACCACGATGAGGGTGGTCTCCTCCCGGGTAGCCCGGCTCCCCGAGGACGGCCACAGGACCGCCCCACCAGGCCCAGGAGGGCAACCGCGGCCCGTCCGGGCAATGGGACAGAGCGACCGCACCCCCACCTCCCGCCGTTGGCCCGACGCCTGCCGGCAAGACTCAAGGCGGGACGGGGCTCCCGGTTCAAGGCCGCGAGGATCCCCCTCCCGCTGGGACACGAGTCCCCCCGGCACGAGGAGAAGGACCCTCGGGCCCCCCGCCACGGACGTCGTCCCGCGGGCGAGGACCGGTGCGGGGGTCAGCCGGGGCCGGTGGCGTGGCCGTCCACCACCTGCCAGACGCCGGACCGCCGGGCGAACTCGGCGGCGTCGGGGCCGACCCACGCCCCGGCCACCACCGGGACCGCCCGGGTCCCGGTCCGGGTGAG
>CAYVCH010000155.1:0-5981 GCA_964449755.1 uncultured Actinomycetes bacterium | reverse complement strand
TCCAGACGTTGGGGATGTACTTCTTGTAGTCCTTGCCGTCGGCGCCCACCCCGTTCCAGTACGTCTGGCCGTAGGGGTTCCGGGCCGAGTTCGTGTCCACGGCCGCCCCGAAGGCGTGGGTCGACCACTTGGTGGTGCCGCTGATGTACCGGCAGGCGTACCCGTAGACCCCGTAGTCGACGGCCCCGTTTCGGTGGTCGGCCTCGACGTGGTTGCGGACGTTGTATCCGATGTTTCGCTCCAGGTAGGGGTGATAGTAGACGTAGCCGGCCACGTTCCGGGCCACGGCCGACGGCCAGTAGGATCGGGCATCGTCGGCGGCACTGTTGCACGGTTGCCCGAAGGTCTGCACGAGCTTCGTGTAGCCGTTCGGGCGGGGTGGGATCCCGGTCGAGGAGTGGTCGTGGGTCCAGCCGGACATGTGACCCGCCCGGGCGATCAGGGAAACCCCCATCAGTCCCGCGACGGTCAGGATCACCCCCAGGGCCCGGAGTCCCCGGCCGGATCCCGGCCGCAGCATTCGCCGGTGTCCGTCACGCCGGCTCCGCAACAACGACATGCTCCACCTCCTGCTCCGTGGGGGAGGCGGGGAGTGCCTCGGACTATAAGTGGGGTCCCATCACAGCGCATCCCCCGGCCAGGGGAACCCGCGGTCCCAGGGGGCGGATCTCCCGGGGCGGGAGCCCGTGGTTGCCCCCCACCGTCACCCGTCCGGCGCCCTCCGCGGATCCCGCGTACCCCGGTGGCGGACGGCCGAGCCGCCGCACGCCGCGGGCAGGGGCGGACCCCCGTCGTGGCCGGCTGGGCCCGGCCCACCCCCGCCTGGCCGCCCCCGGCCTTGGCCAGCGCGCCGACCAGGGCGTAGGTCGCACCGCGCCCAGGGCCGATGCGAGCCCGGCGAGCCCCGGGCACGCCTACCCGGCGGCGAAGTCGCCCGCGGGGAGGGGGGACGAGACCGCGTCGAAGACCCGGCCCTCGCCGTCCCGGAGGAGGACGAGGAAGTACCCGGGAACCTGGGGCGCCGACCCCAGGTCCAAACGTACTGGGTGCTCCCGGACGACCTCCCGTTCCAGCCGCCGGTCGCCGTACTCGACGATCACGGTCGCGCTGGCCGCGTCCTCGAGGTCGAAGGCGATGGTGAAGCGGCCGTCCCGGACCGAGACCGTGGGATCGCGCTCCACGGTCCCCCACACGTTGTAGACGCTCCACCACCGGTCGGCGACGAGCCGCGCGACCCGGACGCTCACCGCGGGCCCGCCCGGGCCCCGGAGCACCTCCATCAGGGTGAGCCCGGCGGGCTGTTCCTCGACCCTGCCGACCCGGGCGTCCGCCCACCCCAACACGTCGCGGGCGAAGGCAAGGGCGGTCTCCGCGGGATCGGCGCGCCACGGGTCCGTGCCGGCGGCAAGGCGCTCGGCGGCGGCAGCAGCCTCCTGGGGGGTCTCCTCCGGCCAGACGGCAAAGGCCGCCGTCGGCTCGGGGCTCCCCCCCTCGGCACGGGGCACCGGCGCAGGCTGGGAGCGGCAGGCTCCCAGCCCGAGGAAGGCGAGGAGCACCGCCGCCCCCAGCGCCCGCGTCGTCCTCACACGCAGTTGGGGTAGCACTCCGGTGTCCACGACTTCCTCGCGATGGCCTTGTACCCCGACTGGCTGCGGTAGTCGGTCCAGGCGATGCGGGTACCCAGCTCGTCGCTCTTGGCCTCGACGATCAGGTCGATCCCCCCGGACCCCTCGGAGTAGATCATGCCCATGTGCCCCGCGCTTCCGCTCCGGTACACGAAGGCGTCCATGTAGGTCGTCGCCGCGTACGACTTGCTCGACAGGGCCTTGAACGGGCAGCTGCCGCAGGGCGAGTAGAAGGCGTCGGTGCTGTAGGGACCGTGGATGTCCCGTTCGTGCGGGTGGTAGGTGAACCCCGAGGCGCCGTAGGAAGGCTTCAGGGCCCAGGCCTTGAAGGTGAAGCCCGAACAGTCCGCCCCCTCGCCCCCGCTGTCGGGGGCAAGGGGGGTGTCGTCCTGGTCGTTCAGCTTGTAGCACCCACCGCCCCACTCGTAGCCCTCCCGGTCCCCCTGCTGAGCATAGGACTTCGCCTGGGAGCGCTTCCAGGTCGAGATCGCGTAGCTGGAGCCCCTGCAGTTCGCATCGGACCAGGTACCGGCGACAGCCCGCGCGCCCCCCAGGGCGAGCTGCACCCCCACCGTTCCCAGCAGGAACCAGGCTGCCGCCAGGCCCAGAGGGCGCCCCTTGCCCCCGCTCATGAGGTCACCTCGAAGCGTTCGATGGCGACCCCGTCCACCCGGTCGTAGGCGACGAGCACCTCGCCGGGCGGACGGAACCGCACGGTGGAGAAGCGAGCGTCCATCGACGTGGACGGCTCGGGGAGCAGGGACAGGTCCAAAAGCTCGCCCGCAGGGGACAACCGGAAGAGGCCGATCGCGGTGCGAGTCTCGTCCCACAGCCCCCTCGCGACGAGGGCGCCGCCGTCGGCCAGCGGCTCCACGAAGTAGGCCGGTCCGACCCTGATCCCGGGAGGGAGGTCGACCACGGCCCCCGCCCGGCGGCCGTCCGGCGTCGGCCAGGAGACCGCGAACCGCTCCTCCCCGAGCTCCTGCGAGAGGGTGCCGTCGAGCGAACTGCGCCGGACCAGGTCCTGTTGGAGCACCCCCTGCGGCCCCAGGGGCACCCACTGTCCCGGTGCGACCAGGGCCGCCGCGTCGGCTCCCCGCGCCTCGACCCGGAGGGGGGCGCCGAGGTCGATGGAATAGCGTGCGAGCGTCCTGCCGTCGGGGGCGATGTCGTAGGCGGCGGCGCCCATCCCGAGCCCCACCAACGACACCCGCCCGTCGGACCTGACGGCCAGGTCGAAGGTCGTTCGGGCCGGCAGGGCCACCTCACGGTACCCCCCCGGGCCGAAGACCTCGATCCGTTCGTTCACCCAGTCCGCCACGAACAGCTCCCCCGACGGGCCCACGGCGAAGCTCGACGGGCCGAGGACGTCCTCGCCGGGCCGACCACCGGCCCGTCCGACCTCTCCTGGACCATCGCCCCACGGCAGGAACAGCTCCATCCCGTCGGGCGGTCGCACGTCCGCGAGGGAGAGGTCTTCGGGCACCACGACCCTGGAGAAGCCAGCGGTGCCCGCGACTTCGATGGGGTGCCTGCTCCCGCTGGGCGGGTACCTGCTCGACGCGCCGCTGCCCCAAACCAGCTCGGCGTAGTACGCGAATCCGTCCTCGGCGACGAGTTCCCCGGGGACGACGAAGGCAGCCTCGCCGCCCTCCACCGTCCCTGCCAGGGACGTCCAGGTACCTGCCGTCCGGACGTGCAGCGTCGCCCCAACGAGGTCGCAGGCGGGCGCTGCGGCCCCGCAGGCCGGCGCGATCCGCAGCTCGACCGGCGCCCCGGGGAGCGCCACGGTGGGAGCCGCGTGCAGCAGCACGGGCGGACGGAAGGCCCCGGGCTGGGTGAGGGGCCTCGCCACCGCCCCCGCCACGGAGCCGACGAGCACCCCCGCCAGGAGCCCGGTCACCCCAAGAGGGGGTCCGGGCCGGCCGAAGAGCCCCATGGGTCACCTCCTCACGTGGTCCCTGGGGGAGGTGGGGAGTGGGGGCGAGCTTACCCGGGGGTGTCGTCACAGCGCATCCCCCGTCCGGGGGATCCTCGCCGGGGAGGCGGGCGATCTCCGCCCTCCAGCTACACCGAGGCCCGCTGGGGCCCGCCCACCGCCGCCTGGCCAGCAGCCAGCCTCGCCGTCTCGATCCGGAAGGGCGAGCAGGAGACGTAGTCGAGGCCGATCTCGTGGCAGAAGGCCACCGAGGCGGGGTCCCCGCCGTGCTCGCCGCAGATGCCGAGGTGGAGGTGCGGGTTGGCGGCCCGGCCCTCCTCCACGGCCATCCGCATGAGCCGGCCCACCCCGGGGCGGTCCACGGTGACGAAGGGGTTGGCCGGCACCAGCTTGCGCTCCTCGTACATGCCGACGAACTTCCCGATGTCGTCCCGGCTGAACCCGAACCCCATCTGGGTGAGGTCGTTGGTCCCGAAGGAGAAGAAGTCGGCCACCTCGGCGATCTCCCCCGCCGTGACCGCCGCCCGGGGCACCTCGATCATCGTGCCCCACTCCAGGTGCTCGATGACCTGGCCCGTGCGCTCCATCACCTCCCGGGCCACCGGCTCGAGCTCGGCCCGCATCTGCTCGAGCTCCGCCCGGGTGGCGACGAGGGGGATCATGATCTCGACCCTGGGGTCGCGGCCCTCGGCCTTCACCCGGCAGGCGGCCTCCATGATGGCCCGGACCTGCATCGCGTACAGGCCGGGCTTCACGATGCCGAGGCGCACGCCGCGGAGGCCGAGCATGGGGTTGGCCTCGTGGAGCTCCCGAACCTTCGCCAGGGTCCGCCGGGCCTCCCCGAGCGGCATCCGCTCGCCCCGGACCTCCACCTCGTCCTCGCCCCTGACCTCGGCGGTGGCCACGGCCACCGCGAGCTCCTCCAGGTTGGGGAGGAACTCGTGGAGGGGCGGGTCGAGGAGGCGGATCGTCACCGGCAGGCCGTCCATGGCCTCCAGGATCCCCACGAAGTCCTCCCGCTGGAGGGGCCAGAGCTGCTCGTAGGCGACCCGCTCCTCCTCGGGGGTCTCGGCGAGGATCATCCGCCGGACGGCGGCCACCCGCTCCTCGCCCAGGAACATGTGCTCGGTGCGGGCCAGGCCGATGCCCTCGGCCCCCCGGGCCCGGGCATTCGCCGCCTGCTCCCGGGTGTCGGCGTTGGCCCGGACCCGGAGGCGGCGGCGGCGGTCGGCGTGGGCCATGATCCGCTCGAAGGCCCTCCAGATCTTCGCCCCCCGGGCCTCGGGGTCCCCCGCCCGGGCCTTCTCCAGGACCGACTCCTCCAGGGGCAGCTCCCCCAGGTAGACCCGGCCGGTGAACCCGTCGATGGTGATGAGGTCCCCCTCGGCCACCCTCGTGCCGTTGGCGGTAAAGGACCGGGAGGCGAGCTCGATCTTCACGGCGTCGGCCCCGCAGACGGCGGGGATCCCCTCCCCCCGGGCCACGACGGCGGCGTGGGAGTTGGTGCCCCCCGCCGAGGTCAGGATCCCCTGGGAGGCGATCATGCCGTGGTAGTCGTCGGGGGTGGTCTCCCGGCGGACCAGGATGACCCGCTCTCCCCGCCTGGCCCAGGCCTCGGCGTCGTCGGCGGTGAACACCACCCGGCCCGACGCCGCCCCCGGGGAGGCGTTCAGGCCGGTGGCGATGGGGGTGGCCCGCTCCGCCGCCTCCGCCGCCACCACCCGCTTGAACAGCTCCTCCAGCCGGTTCGCGTCGACCCGCAGGAGCGCCTCGTCCTCGTCGATGAGGCCCTCCTCGAGCATGTCGTAGGCCATCACCCACTCGGCGAAGGCGGTGCGCTTGCCGACCCGGGTCTGGAGGATCCAGAGCCTGCCCCGCTCGATGGTGAACTCGATGTCGCACATGTCCCGGTAGTGGCGCTCCAGGGTGTCCATGACCTGGAGCAGCTGGCGGTAGGAGGTGGGGTCGAGCTCCTCGAGCTGGGCGAGGGGGAGGGTGTTCCTGATGCCCGCCACCACGTCCTCCCCCTGGGCGTTCGGCAGGTAGTCGCCGTAGGGCACCCTCTCGCCGGTGGCCGGGTCCCGGGTGAAGGCGACCCCCGTCCCGGAGTCCATGCCCCGGTTGCCGAAGACCATGGCCACCACGTTCACCGCCGTGCCCAGGTCGTCGGGGATCCTGTTCTGGCGCCGGTAGTCCTGGGCCCGCTTCGTGTTCCAGCTCTTGAACACCGCCTCGACGGCCAGGCGGAGCTGCCGTCGGGGCTCCTGGGGGAAGTCCTGCCCCACGTGGTCCCGGTAGATCCCCCGGAACTCCTCCACCAGAGCCCCCAGGTCCTCGGCGTCGAGGTCGGTGTCCTGGGCCCCGGGCCCCTTCCGGCGCTTCGCCTCCTCCAGGGCCTCCTCGAACCGCTCCCCCGG
>CAYVCH010000154.1:0-5994 GCA_964449755.1 uncultured Actinomycetes bacterium | reverse complement strand
GCACCCGGTCCACGCTCATCAGGTAGGCGGTGTAGGTGGTGGCCGAGGCCAGGGCGAAGGCGATGCCCAGGGGCCGAAGGGCGAGGTCCCCCCCGGTCGCCGCCACCAGGGCCGCGCCGGCCACGGCCGAGGCCAGGGACGCCGCCGTCACGCGGCTCGGCCTGCCCCGCCCCAGGGCCCAGGAGGCCAGGGCCACGAGCACCGGGTAGGTGAAGAACAGGAGCGTGACCGCGGCGGCGGTGCCGTGGCGGAGGCCGGCGAAGAAGAAGGCCGACTCCACCGCGTACCCCAACGCCCCCACCCCCACCAGGCGCAGCCGTTCGCCTGGGGCGGCGAGGAGGGGGCGCCCCAGCGCCGGCAGCAGGAGGGCCAGGACCGCCGCGGCCACCCCGAACCGCCATGCCAGCATGCCGAATACCGGCAGGCCAGCCCGCAGCCCGAGCTTGCCGAGGACCACCACCACCCCGAACTGGAGGCCGGCGAGGGCCAGGAGGATCCCGCCCGCGGCCTCGCGCCCCGGGCGGCGGATGGTCGCGGTGTCACTCCCGGGCAAGCCGGACCCGCATCCCCTCGAAGGCCCTGCCCTCGCCCCCGATCGTGGCCACGCGCACCCGGCCCACCTCGCCCGCGGAAGGGATGTGGGTGCCCCCGTCCGCCTGCCGGTCCAGCCCCCCGATGACCAGGATGGGGTCCGCGTGCTCCGAGATGAGGTCGACCTCGGTCCGGACGGCGTCGGTCGCCCAGCGCTCCTCGCCCACGGCGAGAGCCTACCGCCCGCGGTGGGCGCCCGGGCCTGGCCGGAGGCCCTCCGCCGCACCGGGGCCCTCCGCGGCGGCCGACGGAAGGTGGGCCGCCCAGGGCAGCTGACCTCAGCCCCGGGAGGGGCACCGCCCCGGGGTCAGGGAGGGGGCGAGGGCGGGAACCCGCCAGGGAGCCGCGCCCGCGGCCACCGCCTCCGCCAGGGGCTCCGGGGCGCCGGCGGGCCGGGCGCCCTGCAGCAGTGCCCCGATGAGGCGCTGGACGTCGGTCCGTCGGATGAGCCCGCCGTGGGTCGCGGGGACCACCACATCGGTCGCGGTCCCCCGGTCCACGGGATCCACCCAGTCGGCCAGCGCCTCAATGGAGGCCTCCTGCACCTCGGCAGGGAGCTCCGCCTGGAGGACCGCCTCGAACTCGTCCCGGCAGTCGGTGAGCTCCCGGACGATGGGCGCGTCCGGCGACAGCTCCAGGGGCAGCACCTCCTCGATCAGCCGGGCCAGGACCCGCAGGGCCCACCCGCTGCCGACGCCCCAGCCCTGATCGGCCTGGGCCGGGAAGTACACCCGGGCGGGTCCCGCGTTGGGGGAGAGCGTGATCAGCCGGTCCACGATCCCGCTCCCCGCTGGGTAGAGCCGCACCAGGTAGGTCCGGGCCACCAGCGCCCCCTCGCTCTCCGCCACGATCGTCACGGGCCGCCCGTAGGTGCGCCACAGCCCCGCGACCTGCCGGGCCATGAGCCGGGCCGAGACCGAGATCGGCTGGAGCGTGTCCTCGGGGCCGTAGGGGAGGGGACGTCCGGAGCCGTCGGCACCCCGGTAGGAGAAGCGCCACGCCACATAGCCCGGCGGCAGGTGGACGGCGCGGGCCGCCTGCAGCCGGCTGAAGAGTCCTCCGGCCACCAGCACCGGGCGGGGGCCCGTCCCCTCCGGGACCGGCAACGGCCGACCCTCGGTTTCGGGACGCGCCGCCGCCAACCCCGCGACGGCGCCCACCACCACCGCCGCAAACGTCGTGGCCACGGCCACCGGGGCCAGCCACCGCCGGGGCCGCGGGCGCTCCCCGGCCAGGCCCCTGACGATGCCCACCCAGGCCCGGGCGTTCACCACGCCCGCCAGCCCCGAGGCCAGGACGGCCACCGGGGCCGGGGCGGTCGCGATCACCGCCCCGGCCGCCGTGAGCCAGACGAAGGCCGCCAGGGTCCAGACCAGACCCGACGCCGTGGGTCCCCAGCGCCACCGTCCCAGGGCAGCCCCCACGCCGCCGCCGTGGATCGCCAGGGCCAGGACGACCACCGGTGGCAGGGCCGCCAGGAACAGGAAGGACACGTGGGTCACCGCCAGGGCGAACAGCAGGGCGACCCAGGGCACGAGGAGAGCCGCCACCACGGCGTGGACGACGGCGGCCCGCCCCGCCGCCCGGCCGAGGCCGGCGGTCCCCTGCGGCCACACCCGGCTCACCACCCAGGCCACCCACAGGGCCCGGAGGGCGATCACCGCCACCAGCTCGCCCGCCAAGGAGAGCCACGAGTCATGGTAGACGGCGACCCACCGCAGGTCGTGGAACAGGTCGAAGGGGGGTGGGGCGGACACCTGGGGACCGAGGACCGCGGCGTCCCGGGCCCCGAGGGCGAGGGCGAGGCTCGTCTCCAGGGTGGGGGCCAGGATGGCCGGGACGAGGAGGGATGCGGGGAGGGACCGGGCGCGCCTGCAGGCCCCCGCCCTCACGGTTCCAGGCCGAAGACCCCGGTCTCCGGGTGGAAGGCCGCCCAGTCGAACCAGAAGCTGTCGATGGCGAGCACCCGCTCCAGCCGCTTCCCCGCCAGGGGTCCGTCCACCGCCTCGCCCAGGATATTCCACTGGCTCCCGGTCTCCAGGTCGAAGAGCCCGTCGGGCCGGGCCTCGAACCGCAGAGGCCGTCCCTCCAGGACGGGGAAGAAGGCGACGGCGGCCCCCACGTCCCTCCCGTTGGCGATGAAGGGAGCGTCCAGGGCCGAGGCCGTCCCCGCCTTCCACAGGACGAGGACCGTCTTCCCGCCCACCCTGGAGGAGACCGCCGCCCAGTCCCCCACCGCCCGGGCCCGCAGCTCCTCGTAGGGGAAGGCCATGAGGGCGTCGCCCACGGCCACCCCGAGGACCCGGGAGGTGGCCGGGAGGCGGTCGTCCAGCTCGCCGGCGAACAGGGAGGGCACCTCCCGGCTGTCGTAGTACTCGTAGGGGTTCACGCCGTAGGGGCGCTGGTGGCCCGTCCGCTGCGAGAGGACCAGACCGTCGGGGTGGGCCCGGCGAAAGTCCCCCCAGGACAGGAGCTGCACGCCAACGAAGTCGAGCTGCATCCCCGTGAGGGGCCCCGCGACGGCCTGGCCGGTGACCTGGGGCCAGAGGGACCCGGTCTGGCGGTCGTACATGACCAGGTTGGAGAAGTACAGCTTGCCGGAGGTCCCGAAGTCCAGCAGCTCCCCGTCCACCACGGGCCGGACGAAGGCGATGCCGGTGTTGCACAGGGGGCAGTAGGTCACGGCCACGGGGACCCCGCCCACCACGTCGTTCACGATCTCGTGCCACATGAGGATCCGCACGGGGTAGGCCCTCGCCTCCTCTCCCAGGACCAGGGCCAGGACCGGCTCCCGGGGAGCGAGGAACGTGCCCCGTCGGACGGGCAGGAACCGGGGCTCGTCGATGGCGGGGATGGTGTCGGGAGCCAGCACGTCCACGATCTCGTCGGGGTCGACCAGGGGCGAGGGCCGGGGCGGGGGCGTCACCGCCCTCGTGCCGCCGGTCTGCCCGGGCCCCGTCGTGGTCGGGCCACCCTCGCCGCCGGCGAGGACCACGACGGCGACGGCCAGCGCCGCCAGCCCCAGCACGAGCCCGACCACCCTCGGCCGTCCCACCCCGCCCGGTGCAACGCTGCCGGCCGGCCCGGGATTCCACGGCCGAGCAGGGGGCGCTCCTATCATGTCGGGGTCCGGAGACGGGACCCGGGCGACGGAAGGAGGTGGCGGTGGGCAGGCCGGGCATCGTGGAACGCGAGCCAAGGCCCCTGGGGGACGACGAGCTCCTGAGCAAGGTGTTCAGGGCCCTGGGCGACCCGACGCGCCTGCGGATCCTGGAGCTCCTCCTGGAAGGGGAACGCACGCAGAAAGAGCTCGTCCAGGTCCTGCGGGCGTCGCAGGGGCGGGTCTCCGAGCACCTGGCGTGCCTGGCCTGGTGCGGCTTCATCCGGGCCGAGCGCGCCGGACGAAGCGTCCGCTACCGCGTCGCCGAGGGGCGGGTCCGGCCGATCCTGGCCTGGGCCCGGGACTTCCTCGCCTCCAACGAGGCCGGGATCGCCGCCTGCCGCCGCCTCTCCTGACGCCTGGCCAGGTCCCCTCCCGCGACGGGAGGGAGCTACCCGGCTCCCAGCCTGCGCCCCCAGAGGATCGTGGCGGCGCCCAGCAGGACCAGGACCGCCCCCGCGAGGTCGAACCGGTCCGGGGCACGCTTGTCCGCCGCCCACCCCCACAGCATGGCCCCCACCAGGAAGACCCCGGCGTAGGCGGCGTACAGGCGGCCGTACCGGCCCTCGGGCTGCAGGGCCTGGACGGCGGCGTAGGTGAACAGGGCCAGCACCCCGACGGCGCCCAGGATCGCCGTGGAGCCCGCCCGGAGCCACCGCCAGACCGCATAGGTCCCCGTGAGCTCGGCCACCACGGCGACCAGGAACAGCACGACCGTCCTCGCGACCACGGCTCCCCCCTCGAGGGCACGCTCCGGGCATGGTAGCGGGGGCTCAGCGCCGCCGACGGTCCAGGGAGCGGCTCCCGCGGACCACCCGGGCCAGCCTCACCCCCGCCCAGGCCAGGCCGGCCAGGCCGAGCAGGACGAGGGGCCAGAAGCGGGCCGCCAGGCCGCCCACGGCCGACAGCGCCCCCGCCAGCCCCACCGCCAGGAAGGGCAGGCCGCAGCAGATGATGGCCGCCGCGACCGCGACGAGGAGGCCGCCATCCCCCCGCCGGTCAGCCAACCCGCGCCTCCTCCCGGGTGCGGGTCCCGTCCTCCAGCTCCCGGGGGGCGAGCCACCACAGGACCGCCGCCGCCGCTCCGGCCCCGGCCACCAGGAGGCCGCCCGCGACGCCCGGGTGGGCGTAGGCGACGGCCAGGGGTCCCGGGTCGCCGATGGGGCCCAGGCGCAACTCCCGGAACACCAGGTAGGTGCCGGCCGCCACCAGCAGGGCGCCGGACAGCTGCTGCACGAGGGGGAGGGCCCTCCGCAGCCACCGGCCCACGACACCCCGGAAGGCGGCCGCGCCCACGGAGACGGCCACCACCACCGCTCCCATGCCGAGGCCGTAGGCGGCGAAGTGGGCGAGCCCGCCCAGGAGGCTCCCGGCGGCGAAGGCCGACCCCACGACCAGGAGGAACACCGGCAGCGTGCAGGGCAGGGAGGCCAGGCCGTAGGCCGCCCCGAACACCGAGGCCGTCCCCAGCCCCCGTCCACCGCCCACCCGCACGGGGACCCCGATCCGAAGCTCCAGGGACCGTCCGGCCGCGAGCCAGGCCCCGAGGCCCACGAGGAGGGTCCCGATCACCAAGACCGCGAGGGGGACGTGGGAGAGGAGGGCGCTGCCCAGGGCCGAGACGCCCAGCCCGACCGCCCCGAAGACGGCCACGAACCCCACCGTCACCGCCGCCCCCACGACCAGGCCGTCCGCCAGCCGTCGGGCGAGGGACCGCGACCCGCCCTCCTCGCCGCTCCCCAGGTAGTAGCCCGCATAGGCCGGGAGCATGGCGAAACCGCAGGGGTTCACGCTGGCCAGCATCCCGGCGGCGAAGGCGAAGGCCAGGCCGCCGGGGCTCACCGAAGGACGTCCTCCAGGGCCCTCCGGAGATCCCGGTAGGGGGTCGGGTAGGCGTCCCGGTAGGCCACGGTGCCATCCGGGGCCACGATCACCGTCGTGTCCAGGGACAGGACCCGGTAGGCGAGGGCCACCGAGCCGTCGGCGTCGTGGGCGAAGGGGTATCCGGGGTTGCCGGCCGCCTGGATGAAGCGCCGGATCTGCTCGGGGCTGTCCGTCGGGTCCACGCTGATGCCGAGGACCCGGACGCCCCGGCCGGCGAACTCGGCCTGGATCCGCCCCAGGGCGGAGGCCTCGGGCAGGCAGGTGCCGCACCACCCGGCCATGAAGAACAGCACCACCGTGTTCCCCCGCTGCGCGGCCAGGGAGAAGCGCTCTCCCTCCAGGGTCTCCAGGGTGAAGGC
>CAYVCH010000153.1:0-6035 GCA_964449755.1 uncultured Actinomycetes bacterium | reverse complement strand
GCCGCACCGCCGCCGTGGCCAGCTCCGGCCCCCCCTCGGCGGGGGCGGGCACCACCCGCAGCTCCGGACGGCCCGCCGGCCGGGCCGCCAGGCGGGCCCGGAGCTGTCGGAACCGCGGCTCCCGCTCCTTGAGCAGGGCGAGGAGGGGGGAGGCCACGAAGATCGAGGAGTAGGTCCCGGCCCCCACCCCCACGGCCAGGGCGAAGGCGAAGTCCTTCAGGGTGGCCCCGCCGAACAGGAGCAGCGCCACGATGGGGAGCAGCGTGCTGACGGAGGTGTTCACCGACCGCATCAGCACCTGGTTCAGGGAGGTGTTCACCACGCCCGCGTAGCTGTCCCTGGCGAGGAGGGCCGGGGACTCGGTGTTCTCCCGCACCTTGTCGTAGATGACGACGGTGTCGTACAGGGAGTAGCCCAGGATCGTGAGGATCGCGATGATCGTGGCCGGGCTCACCTCCCTTCCCACCAGGGCGTAGATGCCCGCCGTGACCACGAGGTCGTGGAGGAGGGCGGCCTGGGCCCCCAGGGCCATCTTCCACTCGAAGCGGAAGGCGATGAAGGCGGTGACCGCCACGAGGAAGATGAGCAGGCCCGTCAGGGCCTTCTGCGAGATCCGCGACCCCCAGGTGGGCCCGACGTCCTGGCGGCTCACCTCCTCCGGGGTCGTCCCGGCCTGCCGGGCGAGGGCCTCCAGGAGCCTGGTGCGGGTGACGTCGTCCATGACGTTCAGGGAGCCGGTCCGGACCGAGACCTCCTCACCCCCCACGATCTGGACCTGGGCGTCGTCGATCCCGAACCCCGCGAGGAGGGAGCGCACCTCCTCGGCCGCCACGCCGGAGCGGTCGGGGTACTGCAACAGGGCCCCGCCCTCGAACTCGATGGAGAAGTTGAGGCCTCGCACGAGGAGGCCGACGAGGGACAGGGCGATGGCCGCCCCCGACAGGGCGAACCACCACCGGGACCGCTCGATGATCCGGAAGCCCGGGACCCGGTGCCCGCGGAAGGTGGCGACGGCGTCCCGCAGGCTCACCGGGCACCTCCCCCGGGAGACCGCCGGTCCCCCCGACCGCCTCCTGCAGGTCTCACCGTCCCCCACCCTCCACGGGCAGCGGCTCGGCCGCCACCCCGCTCACGAGGCCGAAGCCCCGGAGGTTCGTGAGCCTCGGGCTCCGGGCGATGAGAAACACGAGCGGGCGCTTGAGGAAGTAGACCGTGAACAGGTCGAGGGCGGTGGCAAGGCCCAGGGTGAGGGCGAAGCCCCGCACCGAGGAGACGGCAACGACGTAGAGGATGACGGCGGCCAGGACGGTCACGAAGTCGGCGGTGAGGATGGTCCGGAAGGACCGCTGGAAGGCCGGGACCACCGCCGCCCGGACGGCCTTGCCGTGGCGGACCTCGTCCTTCAGGCGCTCGTAGAAGACGATGTAGGAGTCGGCGGCGATGCCGATGGAGACCACCAACCCGGCGACCCCCGCCAGGGTCAGGCTGTAGCCGGCGGTCCTGCCGAGGAGGGAGACCAGGCCCACGGCCAGGGCCGCCCAGGCGGTCAGGCCCACCCAGGTCACCGCCCCCAGGAGCCGGTAGTAGAAGAGGAGGTACACGGCGAGGAGGGCGAGGCCGGCCAGGCCGGCGACGAGCCCCTGGCGGAGGGAGGCCGCGCCCAGGGTGGGGCTCACGGTCACCACCTGCTCCTTGGCCAGCTCCACCGGCAGCGCCCCGGCGTTCAGCACCGTGGCCAGGTCCTTGGCCTCCTCCTCGGTGAAGGATCCCGTGATCTCCCCCACGCCACCGGTGATGGCCGACTGGACCCGGGGGGCCGAGATCACCCGGCGGTCGAGGACGATGGCCAGCCGGTTCTTGGGGTCGGGCTCCTTCACGAGGCGCGTGGTGACCTCGGCGAAGGTCCGCGACCCGGCGCCGGTGAGCTCGAACTCCACGACCCAGCCGGCCTGGATGCTCGTCTGGCTCGCCGTCCGGAAGACCGCCGTGGCCTTGCGGATGGCGTCGCCCGTGACCTCCACGGGCCCCAGGCGGTACTTGGTCGTCCCCTCCTCGTCGAGGTACACGACCTCCTTGTCGGCCAGGCCCTGGAAGGAGCACCTCGGCGACTCCCGCTCCAGGACCGACGGGCAGGTGACCTCGGTCTCCTGGAAGCCCGGGTCGCCCTCGGGGATCACCTCCAGGACCTGCCGCTGCTCCAGGCGGGCGGTGGTGCCGATGAGCTGCAGCAGCCGCTCCTGGCCCGTCTCCTGGAGCAGGACCTGGGCCTGCTCCCGGGTCTCCCGGCATCCCAGGTCCTTGCCGGCGCTGCTCACCACGCAGAAGCGCCCGCCCCGTTGCACGATGCTGCCCCGGGCGAGGCCCGGGAGCTGCACCTCGATGTTGGTGCCGGTGACGAAGATCTGGGGCTCGGCCACGCCGAAGGCGTCGACCCGGTTGCGGATGCTCTCCAGGGCCCGGTCCATGACCTCCCGGGGCGTGCCCTCGGGAGCCGAGAGGATCACCGAGACCCCGCCCTCCAGGTCGAGGCCCAGGACGGGCCGGACGCCCACCACCAGGCCCGCCACGGCGACGCCGACCAGGGCCCCCACGAACACCACCGAGGCCCAGAGCCGCCGCGTCACGCCAGCTCGGCCCCGTTGATGATGAGCTTGAACCGGCAGTCCAGGGCCTCCGCCGCCCGCCGGCAGAGCTGCATGCGGCCCAGGAAGATCTCGAAGTACTCCATGACCTGGCTGATTTGGGTGTCGATGGTGAGCTCCAGGGCCATGGTCCTGGCCTCCGCGTCGACCCGCAGGAAGGACTGCTCGGCGGCGAAGTTCACGCGGTCGTGGATGTCGAACTCGATCTGGCCGGACTTGCGCACCCGGCTGCGGTGGACGTCGGACTTGTCGGCCAGGATCACGGCGGCCGCCTCGGGTGAGACGAGGTAGCCGTTGTCCTCCTCGTGGTTGGCGATGGCGGCGACCACGACCGCCAGGTCCTGGGAGGGGACGCGATCCCGCAGGGCGTGGTACACGAGGAGGGCGCCGGTCTGGCCGTGCATCTCTCGGGAGACCATGTTGCCCACGTCGTGGAGGTAGCCGGCCACGCAGCCGAGGTTCACCGTGCGCTCGTCGTAGCCGAGGCGGGACAGGACCTGGTAGGCGATGCGGGCGGTGAGGTTGGCGTGGCGGAAGCCGTGCTCGGTATACCCGAGCCCCTCCATGACCCGGTCGGCGGAGGCGATGAAGAGCGAGAGCTGCTCGTCGGCCTGGACCCGCTCGAGGGTGAGCGGCTCCGCCGCCGGCACCACGACCGGCTCGCGGGCGACGTCCCGGGGCGCCGGCCCTGCCGCGTGGGCCACTACCCCGCCCCCCGGCCGCCGTCCACCCGCCGGGCGATGGCCTGGCGCGCCATGCGCACGTTCGTCCCCGGCGAGATCTCCAGGATCACCGTGTCGTGCTCCTCGTCGATCTCACGGACCCGCCCGAAGATGCCGCTCGCGGTCATCACCTCGTCGCCCACCGACAGGCTCTCGATGAGCTGCCGCTGCTGCCGCACGCGGCGCTGCTGGGGCCGGATCAGCAGCAGGTAGAAGAGCCCGCCCAACAGGACGAGCGGGAGGAGCAGCCCCAGCGCGCTGCCCCCGGGCTGCTGGTTCTGGGCCAGAACGGCGATCATGGGGGGTTCCTCCTCGGCACGGGCCCCGGATCATACAGGTTACCCCCGCCGGGGCCCCGCCGCGGCATGCCGCCGTCCACTGGCCGCCGGGTCCCGGAAGGCCTCAGGCCGACGGCACGGGAGTCTCCCCCACGGTGGACGGGGGCCACGCACGCCGGGCCCGAGCGAGCCCCGGGCGCGGGTCACAGGGGCAGCGCGCCCTCGGGCTCCAGCCCCAGGTGGCGCAGGGCTCGCTCGGTGGCCACCCGGCCCCGCGGGGTCCGGCGGAGGAAGCCGAGCTGCAGGAGGTAGGGCTCGTAGACGTCCTCCACCGTGTCGGTCTCCTCCCCCACCGCGGCGGCCAGGGTGGAGAGGCCCACGGGCCCGCCCCCGAACTTCTGGACCACCGCCTGGAGGATGGCGAGGTCGAGCTTGTCCAGGCCCTCCTCGTCCACCTCGAACAGCTCCAGGCCCCGGCGGGCCACCTCCCCGGTGATGGCCCCGTCGTGGCGGACCTGGGCGAAGTCCCGGACCCGGCGGAGGAGGCGGTTGGCGATGCGGGGGGTCCCCCGGGAGCGGCGGGCGATCTCCGCCGCCCCGTCGTCGTCGATCCCCACCTGCAGGATGCCGGCGGACCGGCGGACGATCCTCGCCAGGTCCTCCCGGGGGTAGTAGTCCAGGCGAGGGGAGAAGCCGAAGCGCTCCCGCAGGGGCAGGGTGATCCGTCCCGGCCGGGTGGTGGCCGCGATGAGGGTGAAGCGGGGCAGGTCCAGGCGGATGCTGCGGGCCGAGGGCCCCTTGCCGAGGACGACGTCGAGCTTGAAGTCCTCCAGGGCCGGGTAGAGGACCTCCTCCACCGCCCGCGGCAGCCGGTGGATCTCGTCCACGAACAGGACGTCGCCGTCCTCGAGGTTCGTGAGGATGGCCGCCAGGTCTCCGGGCCGCTCCAGGGCCGGGCCCGAGGTGGGGCGGAACCCCGCCCCCATCTCGGCGGCCACGATCCCGGCCAGGGTGGTCTTGCCGAGGCCCGGGGGCCCCGAGAACAGCAGGTGGTCCACGGGCTCCCCCCGGACCCGGGCCCCCTCGATGAGGAGGGCGAGCTGCTCCTTGACCCGCTCCTGCCCCACGAACTCGTCGAGGCGCCGGGGCCGCAGGGCGGCGTCCAGCTCGCGTTCGTCGTCCAGCTCGTGCGCCCCCACCACCCGACCCTCGTCCATCACCGACCCACCTTCCGCAGCGCCTCGCGGAGCAGGTCCTCCACGGGCCGGTTGCCGTCGGTGGCCAGGCCGGCCATGGCCTCCCGCGCCTCCTGGGGGGAGAGGCCGAGGGCCAGGAGGGCCTCCCGGACCTCGGCCAAGGGCCCCTCCGCGACCCCGCCCTCGCCCCCGAGCTTGTCCCGGAGGTCGAGGACCACCCGCTGGGCCACCTTCTTTCCCACCCCGGGCACGACGGTGAGGGCCCCGGCGTCCCCCGCGGCCACCGCCCGGCGGAAGGTCTCCGGCGACAGGGCCGACAGGAAGGCCAGGGCCATCTTCGGCCCCACCCCATTGACGCCGACCAGGAGGTCGAAGATGCCCCGCTCCTCGGCGGTGGAGAACCCGTAGAGGGCCATCTGGTCGTCGCGGACCTGCAGGCGCGTGAACAGCCGGCCCTCCCGGCCGACCGGCGGGAGCCGACCCGCCGTGGAGGTCGGCACGAGCACCTCGTACCCCACCCCGCCGACGTCGAGCACCACCCGGGTCCCGGCCTTCTCCACCAGCTGCCCCCGGAGGAACCCGATCACCGGCCGGCCGCCCTCCGAAGACGGGACTGGGCCAGGTGGCACAGGGCCACGGCCACCGCGTCGGCGGCGTCGGCCTGGACCGGCAGGTCCCGGACCCGGTGGACCCGGGCCAGGGCCCGGCGGACCTGCTCCTTGTCGGCGTTGCCGAGGCCCGTCGCCGCCATCTTCACCTCCAGGGGGGCGTACTCGGCCACCGGCACCCCGGCCTCGGCGGCGGCCAGGAGCACCGCCCCGGTGGCCCGGGCGACCGCCAGGGCGCTGGTCTTGTTCTTTCCCCACATCACGGCCTCCACGGCCACCGCCCCGGGGCGGTGCTCCGCGATGGTCCGGCGGACCGCCTGGTGGATCCGCCGCAGGCGCGCCCCCTCGGCGAGGCCCGCCGGCGTCCGCACGGTCTGCGCCCAGAGCACCGTCGGACGTCTCCCCACGCGCGCCACCACCGCCAGCCCCGTCGCGGCCACGCCGGGGTCCACGCCCAGCACCAGGTCGTCGAACACCCGTTCAGTCTAGGGTCCCGGGCCGACGATCACAACCATGTGATCTTACCGCCCCCCCGGCCCCCTCGGGACCCGCAGGACGGTCCGGGCATGCGGGCTCCCCTTCGACGTCG
>CAYVCH010000152.1:0-6038 GCA_964449755.1 uncultured Actinomycetes bacterium | reverse complement strand
GGAGGCCGAGGCCGAGGAGGACGGCGGGATCCGTGGCCGTCCAGGGCAGGGAGAACCCCCGCTCGGCGAGCTCGATGAGCAGGAAGGCGGGGACCTGCAGGGCGGCCAGGGCGGCGACCGTCCGCCGCAGCCTGGACGGGTCCCTCCCGGCAGGGGCCCGGGCCGCCCGGGAGGCGGCGAGGAGGAGGGCGGCGAGGGCGGCGGCCGCGGCCACGACGGCCCCCGGCCACTGGGCCCCGTGGCCGGTCCGGACGAGGAGGCTCGCCCTGGCGGCGGGGTCGGGCTCGGCCAGGAGGTACGCCAGGGCGTGGCCCAGAACGACCCCGCCCCAGGCGAGCCCCGCAAGGACCAGGGCACTGCACCGGCGGTTCCGACGCACCGTGGGCTCCAGGCTACCGGGGGCAGCGGCCGCGCGTCCAGCCCCCCTGGCCGGGGCCACCCTCACATCCAGGGCCACGGGTAGGGGCGCTCCGGTCCGGGCCCGGGGAAGCGGCCGACGGCAGCCAGGCCCTCCGCCCGGCGGGCCGTCGCCTCCACCTCGGCGGGGTCCAGCAGCTCGGCCAGGTGCCGGCCGAGCTCGCCCCCGCGGAGCTCGGCGGCCAGGCGCCGCAGGTCGCGGCGGAGGGGCCCCGGCAGGGGCTCCCCCGCGAAGTCCCAGATGACGGTGCGGAGCTTGGGCTGCCTGCTGAAGCACACCCCGTGGTCCACGACGACCACCCGCCCGTCGGCGGCGAGCAGGCAGTGGCCGGCCTTGCGGTCGGCGTTGTTGGCGACCACGTCGAAGGCGGCGATGCGCCGGAACTCCTCGGGGAATCGCTGGAGCAGCGTGAGCGCGTGCTCGCCGGGGTCGGACTCCACGAAGAGCTGGACCGAGCCGACCCCGTGGGGCCCGTCCCGGAGCACCGTCGGCGGGACCGAGGGCCACCCCAGCTCCCGGGCGACCAGGTAGGCGGCCACCTCCCGCAGGCAGAGGGTCCCGTCGGGGAAGTCCCAGAGGGGGGCCTCCCCGGCCCGGGGCTTGTAGACGGCGCCAACCCCCCGGTCCCCCCGGGAGACCCGGGCCAGGAGGGTGGCGTTGGAGGCCCTGGGCAGGCGCCCCAGCACCTCCAGGTCCCCGGCGGCCAGGAGGTCGAGGAGGTCCTCCTCGGCCCCGGTCAGCCGCCGCCCTGGCCGTCCATCGCGGGGCACCGGTGTCCCTCCGGATCGATGGGGTTGCCGCAGAACCGGCACGTGGGGCGCCCCCGGGCCACCACGGCGGCGCCGTGGCGGGACAGTGCGAGCATCTGCTCCCGGGTGGCCCAGAGGCGGATCCGCTCCGGCCCGCGCCCCGGTGCGGCGACCTCCCCCGCGGGCCCGTGACGCTCGGCCTCCTTCGCCACCAGCTCCTCCAGGTCCAGCAGCATGAGGTCGCGCCGCTCCTCGTAGCCGATGGTCAGCCGCCCCACCCGCCAGCGGGGGGCGAGGGGCTCCTCCAGTCCCATCTCGTCCTCGGGAGGCCCCTCCCCGGTCTCGCGGTCGACGGCGGAGAGGATCTCGAGGATGGACTGGGAGAGGAGCTGGACCTGCTGCTTCTCCACCGTCACCGTGACCAGGCGAGGGCCGCTTCGGACCTGGAGGTAGAAGGTGCGCCGCCCGGGCTCGCCCACGGCCCCGGCGGTGATCCGGTCGACGAGCCCCAGGTCCACCGGGCGATCCTCACCCGCCGCGCCGGGGCCGCCGGGGGGCCAGGTCGGCCAGGGTACCGGTGTCGTTCAGGCGCAGGATCCGGGGGTCGCCGTCGCCCGCCGCCACCGCCGAGACGGAGGCCGGGTCCACGGCCAGGCGCTGGAACAGGTCGGGGTGGACCCCGGCGAAGTGGGCCAGGAGGAGGCGGATGAGGTCGCCGTGGGAGACCACGGCGACGGGGTGGCGGGGGTGGGCGGCCAGGATCCGCTCCACCTCCCGCAGGGCCCGGTCCTGCACCTCCAGCAGGCTCTCGCCCTCGGGGAAGCGCACCAGGGAGGGGGTACGCTGAACCGTCGCCCACAGCTTGGTCCGCACGAGCTGGGCGATGGGCCGGCCCGTCCAGCGCCCGTAGCGCACCTCCCCCAGGGCCTCCCGGACCTCGACCCGGAGGCCCCGGGCCCGGGCCAGGGGCTCGGCCGTCTCGACGCACCGCTCCAGGGGGCTCGCGTAGATCGCGCCGATGGGCACGCCCTGCAGGCGGCGGACCAGCTCCTCGGCCTGCCGGCGGCCCTCCGGCGAGAGGTGGATGCCGGGGGTCCAGCCGGGGATCCACCTGCCCGTGGAGGCCGTCGAGCCGTGGCGGATGAGGAGGACCAGGGCCACCAGCGCAAGGATAGCCCGGCGCCAGCCGGGAGCGGGGCGCACGCCGCCCGCCGGAGGCGTATGGTTTGCCGTGGCGGTCGGCATCGTGTATCAATCCGGCGGCCATCCGACGTCAGACCCCGTCCCACCGGCGAGAGGGGGAGGAAGCGTGCCGAGATTCCGGATCCGCCTGGTGCCGCGGGATGAGAGCTTCTTCGAGCTGTTCGTCAGGCTCGCCGCCAAGGTGGAGCAGGCCGCCGAGGCCCTGCAGGACACCGTGGTGGACTACCGGGAGGTGCAGCGCAAGGCCGACCGCCTCCGCGACCTGGAGCACGAGGGCGACGAGATCACCCACCAGGTCATGCGGCGGCTGAACACGGTGTTCGTGACGCCCATGGACCACGAGGACATCCACCTCCTGGCCTCCTCCCTGGACGACGTCCTCGACCACATCGAGGCCGCCGCCGACCTCCTGGTGCTCCACAAGATCGAGGAGCCCCTCCCCGAGATGAAGGCCCAGGCCGATGTCCTCGTCCGCGCCGCCCGCACGACCCGGGAGGCCCTGGAGAAGCTTCCCCGGTACCGGGAGCTCCCGACCTACTGGGTGGAGATCAACCGCCTGGAGAACGAGGGGGACCGCATCTACCGACGGGCCGTGGCCGACCTCTTCGGCGGGGACCACAAGGCCATGGACGTCCTCAAGTGGAAGGACATCATCGACGAGGTCGAGGCCGCCATCGACCGGCTGGAGGACGTGGCCAACCTGCTCGAGGCCTTCGCCCTGAAGCACGTCTGAGATGCCCGTCGGGGTCGTCCTCTTCCTCGCCTACCTGTTCGAGTTCGCCAACGGGTGGACCGACGCGCCCAACTCCATCGCCACCGTGGTGTCCACCCGCGTGCTCCGGCCGGCCCACGCGGTCGTCATGGCCGGCGTGCTGAACCTCGTGGGCGCCCTGTTCGTCGGCACCGCGGTGGCGAAGACCATCGCCGCCGGGATCGTGGACCCGAACCAGGTCACGCTGGAGACGGTCGCGGCCACGCTCCTCGCGGCCACCGTCTGGGCCCTGGGGGCCCAGTACTTCGGCCTGCCCTCCAGCGAGTCCCACGCCCTCGTGGCCGCCCTCCTCGGCGCGGGCTTCGCCGCCGGGGGTCTCCGCAGCCTGGAGTGGGAGGGGACGCGCAAGGCGCTCATCGGGCTCGTCACCTCGCCCGTGGGCGGGTTCTTCGGCGGCCTGCTGCTGATGGTGCTGATCTACCGCCTCTTCTCGCGGGTGCGCCGACCGATCGTGACGAGGGTCTTCGGCCGGGCCCAGGTCCTGTCCGCGGGGTTCATGGCCTTGAGCCACGGCACGGGCGACGGCCAGAAGACCATGGGCATCATCACGCTGGCGGTGCTGCTCGACCGGGCGGGCAGCGCGGGCCGGGTCCCGGCCCAGTTCGACATCCCGACCTGGGTCATCGTGTCGGCGGGGGTCGTGATGGGCGTGGGGACCATGGTGGGAGGGTGGCGGGTGGTCCGGACCATGGGCCTGCGCATGACCCACCTGGAGCCCGTGCAGGGCTTCGCCGCCGAGACGGCCGCCGCCCTGGTCATCACCGGCGCTGCCCGCCTGGGGATCCCGGTCTCCACCACCCACGCCATCGGCACCTCGATCATGGGGGTGGGCGCCACCCGGCGGTTCTCGGCCGTGCGGTGGGGGGTGGCGGGCCAGGTGGTGGCCGCCTGGGTCCTCACCTGGCCCTCCTGCGCCGTCCTCGGCTACCTCGTGGAACGGCTGCTCGGGGCGGTCCTCTGAAGCCAGGGGGTCCCGCCGGGCCCGGCCTCAGGGAAGTGGCGCCAGGGTGCTCCCGATGCGGGCCACCACCCGGAAGCCCAGCCGCCGGTAGAGGGTGACGGCCCTCGACCCCTCCTCGGCGAGGAGGAAGACGGGGTCCAGGCCCTCCGAGCGGGCCAGGCCGACCGCGTGGGCCACCAGGGCGCCCGCCAGGCCGCGGCCCCGGTACTCCGGGAACGTGACGACGTGGTCCAGGTAGCCCGCCCCCTCGAGCGCCACCAGGGCCGCCAACGATGCGATGGTGCCGTCGCGGCGGGCGACGAGCCAGCGCTTGGCGGGGAGGAGGATGTCCCGCTCCATGGCGGCGAGCTGCTCCCGGGCGGACGCGTCGGTGACGCCGAACTCCACCAGCGACTCGCGGAAGCGCTGCCAGAAGGACCGGTCGGGGGCCTCGACGACCTCCGCGGGCACGTCGGTGGAGGGCACGGGCGGGTCGCCCCGGTGCTCCATCACCACGTCCCACGCGAGCCGGTCCCCTCGGGAGCTGAGCTCGGCGAGGAGGGCGGTCTGGTCCTCGGGGCAGTGCACCACGACGTGAAGGTGCCGGGCCCCGGAGGCCCCCAGGGCCGGCCGGAGGGCCCCCTCGACCTCGGCGGCCGAGAGGGTCGGGTCGGCCGTCTCCACCCGGGCGTAGTTGGCATCGTAGACCGCGGGGAACCGGCTGTCGGTGACCACCGCGCCCCACCAGGCCGGGTCGACCCGCTCGAACCGGGCGTCGAGGGCTCGCCAGAAGGGGAGGAAGCGCTCGGCGGACACGGCGGCGGGGAGTGTAGCGGCTGCGCTAGGCTGCGGCGGATGATCACGTGCCGTCGCTACCGGGACGGGGCCCTCGCGGAGGAGCCCTTCGACCCCGGCGCGACCCGCGCCCTGCTGGCGGGGGAGGGCGCGGGGGTATGGGTCGACGCCGAGGACCCGACCGAGGACGAGCTGGCCCTCATCCAGCGGGCCTTCGCCCTGCACCCGCTGTCGGTGGAGGACTCCCGGCACTGGGGCCAGCGGACCAAGGTGGAGGTCTTCCCCCATTACGTGTTCGTGGTGGTCCACGGGGTCTCCCTCGGGACCGAGCTGGCCGACAGCGAGGTCCACCTCTTCGCGGGCCCCCGGTTCCTGGTCACCCTCCGCGCCGCTCCCGCCTTCGACCTGGAGCCGGTGCTGCGCCGGGTGGAGCGGCAGCCCGAGCTCGCCACCGAGGGCGCGGGGTTCCTCCTCTACGCGCTTCTCGACGCCGTGGTGGACGGGTACCTCTCGGCCGTCGAGCGCCTCGAGGACCTCTCCGACGACATCGAGGACCGCGCCTTCGCTGACCATCCGGACCCCGGGCTCCAGCAGGACATCTTCCGGCTGAAGCGGCAGACGGTGGAGCTGCGACGGATCGCGGTGCCCGTGCGCGAGGTCGTGGAGCTGGTCCAGGGACAGCCGGGCCTCCTCACGCCGGAGCTCGCGCCCTACTACCGGGACGTCGTCGACCACGCGATCCGGACCGTCGAGTTCGTCGACAACGTGCGGGAGGTGCTGACCGCCGCCCTGGAGGCGCAACTCGCGCAGACCTCGAACCGCTTGAACGCGATCATGCGGCAGGTCACCTCCTGGGGCGCCATCGTGCTCGTCCCCACCCTCATCGCGGGCATCTACGGGATGAACTTCCGCCACATGCCGGAGCTGGACTGGCGCCTGGGCTACGCCTTCGCCCTCGGCCTCATGGTGGCGTCGGCGGCCGCTCTGTACGCGGTCTTCCGCCGGCGGGGGTGGCTGTAGGGGGCGTCTTCGGGCCCCTCGGGGACCCGGTGCGCCGGGCCCTGGAGCGCGCGCCCCTGCTCAGGGTCGTCGCCGACCGGCCCCTGCCGGGCGCGGCGGCGGTGGTGGCCTCGGCCGAGGAGGTCCGGGGTGGTCCTGGGT
>CAYVCH010000151.1:0-6094 GCA_964449755.1 uncultured Actinomycetes bacterium | reverse complement strand
CAGGGGTACAACCTCGGTCTTCGCGACGTTGCCGCTCTCGCCGAGCTGATCGCCGACGCGGTGCGCGACGGGAGAGACCCGGGATCGCCCTCGATCCTTGCCCGCTATCGGGAATGGCGGCGCCGTGATCAGCGCAACGTGGTGCCCGCGCCGCTCGAGTTCCTGCCGCCCGAGGAGTTGCGCCGCCAGCTCGATGTCAACGTCGTGGGCCAGCTCGCCGTCACCCAGGCATTCCTGCCGGCGCTGCGGCGGGCCCGCGGCCGGATCGGCACCGTCGGGTGAGGGGGGGCCCGCTCCGGGGCGGGGAACTGCGGCGGCGGCCCAACCGTCCAAGGCGTGGACGGACCGAAGGAGGCCACCATGAAGCGAATCGCCGTCACGTTCGTCGCGTTCCTGGCCGTGGCCGGGGTGGTGGGGTTCCTCGTGACCCGCCCCGGAGGGTTGGGCGAGACGGCGGGCCCCCCGTCCTCCCCTGAGCGGGTCCAGCGGGCAGCCACCGACGAGGGGCGGCTGAACGCGTTCTCGCCCGTGGCGGGGGAGCGGGCGCCGGCCGCGCCGGTGCCGGCCCCCGGGGAGTCCCTGGGTGAGGTCATCCCCATCGTGGGGCCCGAGGTGGTGAAGACGGCGGACCTCTCGGTCGTGGTCAGCAAGGGCCGCTTCGACGAGGCCTTCCGGAAGGCGACCCTGGTGGCCGGGACGTACGGGGGCTTCGTGGCCTCCTCCTCGACCAGTGGCCGGAAGGTGCCCTCGGGGACCCTGGTGATCCGGGTGCCGGCGGCCAGCTTCGAGCGGGCCCTGAACGACCTGCGGGCCCTGGGTGAGGTGGAGTCCGAGTCCATCTCCGGCGAGGACGTCTCGGCCCAGTTCGTGGACCTGGAGGCTCGGCTGCGCACCTGGGAGGCCCAGGAGGAGGTGCTGCTCCGCCTCATGGACCAGGCGACGAGCGTGGCCGACACCCTCCGCGTCCAGCGGGAGCTGCAGGACGTCCAGCTCCGCATCGAGCAGATCCGGGGGCAGTTGCGGGTCCTCCGGGACCGGACGGAGCTCGCCACCATCGCGGTCACCGTGCACGAGCCGGGGGCCGTGATCCGGGAGGCCGAGCGCCGGCCGAGCCTCGCGCGGGCGTGGCGTCGGGCGGTGGATGGCTTCCTGGCCGTCGTGTACGCCGTGGTGGTGGGCCTCGGGTACCTGGTGCCGGTCACGGTCCTGGCGGGCCTGGTGGCGGTGGGAATCCGACGTCTCCGCGCCCGGCCAGCGCCGCGGGAGGCCTAGCCCTCGCCAGGGGGCTAGTTGTTCCTCGCGCCCTGGGCGATCCAGGAGGCGATGAGCTGGATCTCTCCGTCGGAGAGGGGGATGGAGGGGGGCATCTGGCGGGCCCGGTCGAGGAGCATCATGACGAGCAGGCTCTCCTCGGGCTTGCCGGGCACCACCAGCTGGTGCCCGTGGGGCTCACCGCCCGCGGGCTCCTCTTCCGCGTGGGCGCCCTCCGGCTCCCCGTGCTCCCCCTCCCCCGCGCCCACGAGGGCCTCGTAGCTGTCGAGCCGCACCCCGTGGGGAGGCGGTGAGTTGGCTGGCGGGTGGGTGTGGGGGCCGCCCTTCTCCAGGAGGATCGGCAGGACCTCTCCGGCGAAGCTCACCTCCCGGTCGAGGAGGGGCGGAAGCGGGCGCATGGGCGGCTCGTTTCCCACCCTGGCCACGGGCGTGAGGCGGTGACGGGCCGCCGCGCTCCACCCGAGCGCGTAGGGCTGCCGGTTGCCGTGGGTCGTGGGCGACCGGGCGATGAGGCCGAGGAGGCCCGACCCCAGGGCGGCGACGCCGGCGGTGAGGCCGGCGGGCACGAGGAACCGCGTGAGGAAGCGCCGCCGGTCCGGCTCGGGGGAGGTGGCCATGTTGCCGGCCACCGCCGGGTCCACCGCGGGCTCCGCGGCCCTCGCGATGCCCACGACCTGCCGGGCGACCAGGAGGTAGACGCCCCACACGCTCCCCACCAGGACGAGCAGCCACCACGCCCCGAGCCCGGGCAGCGCGATGCCCACCTGCGGGGTGTAGAGCTGGCGGTCGCCCTCCACCGTCACGGTGGCGGGCGTCTCGGCCGGCTCGAACCGCTCGTCACCGGGGAACCGGGCCCCGAGGGTGACCTCGCCCGCGCGCCGGAGGTCGGTGCGGAGGACCGCGACCCCGCGGTCGTCGGTGAGGACGGTCCCGAGGACCATCTCGCCTGTCACCTCGCCCCACCCGGCGTCCGCGACGAACGTGACGGGAGCCCCGGCGATGGGCATCCCCTCGGGGTCCAGGAGCACGGCCTCCAGTCGGAGCACCTCCCCGAGGGCGGCCTCGGCCGGCGCCCGGAGCTCGAGCGTCGGGGTGAGGCGCTGCTGCCGGGGGCCCGGCATGGGCATGGTCGGGGCGGGCTCCGGGGCCTCCTCGACGGGGAGGGGCTCGTGCTCGTCGCCGTGGGCCAGGGCCGCCGGGGCGGTGAGGAGCAGGAGGGCCGTGACGGCCACGGCGACGGCGAGGCACCGGCTGGGGGCCCGGGCGGGATCAGTCATGGCCGGCCCCCACCTCCTCCCCGTGGGTCGGCCGGGCCCCGTCCGTGGCCCAGGCCCGCCAGGGCCACTCGAGCCGGTCCTTCAGGAACTGGCGGTGGTTCGTGCGGGGCACCGCCTCCCCCGAGCCCGGCACGTACCACACCCGGGGCTCGGTCCCCAGCTCCTCCTTGTAGCGGAAGGCCCCCGTCTCGTGGATGAACCTGGAGAGCTTCACGACCTCCCGGCCGTTGGTGGCGACGTCCTCCTCGAGGTCGCCGAAGTAGATGGCCCCCCACGGGCAGCCGTTGGCGCAGTACGGCAGGCCGCCGGCCTCCAGGCGGTCGGTGCAGAAGTCGCACTTCATGACCGTCCCCCGGAAGGCGGGGGTCTGGGTGCGCACGTCGTAGGGGGACTCCCGAACCCACTCGGGCTGGACGGGGTCGCCCCAGTTGAAGAACCGGCGGCTGTAGGGGCAGGCCGCGATGCACAGCCGGCAGCCAATGCACCGTTCCTGGTCGATGAGGACGGTGCCCTCGGGCGTGTGGAACGTCGCGCCCACCGGGCAGACGTTCACGCAGGGTGCGTTCTCGCACTGCATGCAGGGGACGGGCATCGTGTGGGGCGGCGCCCCGGGGGGGTCCTCGTGGGGCTGCTCGACCACCTCCACCCACTGCTGCCCCTCGGGGACGAAGCGGCCCCAGATGCAGTACTGGGTGCACTGGGGCGGCGCCCCGAACTCGACGCACCCGTCGCAGCGCCGGAGGTCGATGACCATGGCCCACCGGCGGACCCGCCGGGATCCCGCCTCGGCCTCCTCGTCCCGGTGCCCCGCGTCGGCTGCCGCCGGGCCCGCCCAGGTGACGGTGCCGGCCCCGGCCAGGGCCGCAGCCGAGGCCCCCCCCACGATCCGGCGCAGGAAGGCCCGGCGCGTGAGCTCCGCGGGGTCCACGGCCGTACCGGTCACCTACTCCGCTCCCGTCTCCATCTGCTCGGCCAGCTCCCACATGGGGACGATGGGAACGGCCTTGGCCATGGCGCCCACGAGGAAGGCGAACCCGGCGAAGGTGGCGAGGACGATGGACACCTCGACCCAGGTGGGCATGTAGGACGCCCAATCCACCGGGATCTGGGGGACCGCGAGGGATGGGACCGTGATCACGTACCGCTTGATCCACATGCCCACGTTGACGAGGACCGAGGCCACGACGACCCCGGGGATCGTGCGGGTCCGCGGCAGGGCCAGCAGGACGAGGGGGACGAGCATGCCCGCGATCCCGTAGATCCAGAACAGCGGCGCGTAGGCCCCGGCGAACAACGCCCGCATCAGGCTGTAGTCCTGGGGCTCCAGCTTGTAGGCGATGGTGAGGTACTCGTTGAGCGTCAGGTAGGCGTAGACGAGGCCGACGGCCGCGAGCAGCTTCGCCAGGCGCTCGAAGTGGGCCCGGGTGATGACCTCCTGGAGGCGGAAGACCTTCCGGAACACCGCCATGCCGGTGAGGACGGCCGCGATGCCCGACCAGATGGCTCCCACGACGAAGTAGGGGCCGAAGATCGTGCTGTGCCACCCGGGCCGCAGGGTCATCCCGAAGATCCACGACACCACCGTGTGGACGCTCACCATCACGCCGATGATGAGCGCGCACATGATGCGGATGCCCCGGGCCAGGCGGCGCCACTGCTCCTCGTTGCCGTGCCAGCCCACGGCGAGCAGCGTGTAGATGCGGTGCCGCAGCGGGTGCCGCGCGGCATCGAGCCGGTCGCGGGCCATGGCCAGGTCGGGGATGAGGGGGAGGTACAGGTAGATCAGGCTCCCTGTCAGGTAGGTGGTGACGGCCAGGAGGTCCCAGACGATGGCCGACTGGAACCGCCCGTAGTTCAGGAGGTTCAGGATCCGGTCGGGGCGACCGAGGTCGACCAGGGGCATCCACCCTCCCATGAGGAGGGCGGCGACCGTCATGAACTCGGCCATGCGCACCACGGGCGTCCGCCATCCCACCTTGGTCACCCGCAGGATGGCCGAGATGAAGGTGCCGGCGTGGCTCACCCCGATCCAGAAGACGAAGTTGGTGATGTAGAAGCCCCAGGGGATGGGGTTGGACAGACCGGTGACCGCGAGGCCCCGGCGGATCTGCACGCTCCACGCGTAGGCGCCCCAGGCGAAGGTGGCGAGCAGGAGGGCCATCAGCACGTAGTAGCCGAGCCCCGTCCTGGTGAGGGGCGCGAGGACGGCGGCCTCCATCCTGGCCACCCGCTCGCGGAGCTCGACCGTCGGCTCGACGGGCGCGACGGCCCGCCCGCCGACCGCGATGGACCCCTCCACCGTCGCGTCCATGTCCGCCTCCGAGGTGACCGCCAGACCGCCCGTATGATGGGGAGGCCCGGGCGGCACCGCCGGGGGGCCTCGGGCCCCCGAATCGGTGATCGCGCTGCCGATGCCCGGTCGGTCGTTCCGCCTACCCGGCTCATAGGCACAAACGCTTACCCCCGTGGGCGCTCGCCCCCGTGTAGGCTCGGAACGTGGGCGAGCGGATCCGCGTGCTCATCGCCGACGACCACGCCCTGGTCCGCGAGGGGACCCGCGAGATCCTCGCGCGCGAGGAGGACATCGAGGTGGTCGGGGAGGCGGCCGACGGGGAGGAGGTCGTGTCCCTGGCGCGGGAGCTGGTGCCCGACGTGGCCGTCATCGACGTCGGGATGCCGCGGGTGAATGGCCTGGAGGCGACCCGGCGCATCAAGGCCGAGCACCCCGGGATCGGCGTCCTCGTGCTCACCGTGCACGACGACGACCCCTACGTCTATGCGCTCCTGGAGGCGGGCGCCGCCGGGTACCTGCTGAAGGACATCCACGGGTCGCAGCTGGTGGAGGCGGTCCGGTCGGTCCGGGCCGGCGAGGCGGTGCTGCACCCGGCCATCGCCCGGAAGATCCTGGGCCGGTTCCGCGCCTCCCAGGCCCCCGCCGGCGAGCAGCCCCTGACCGATCGGGAGCTGGAGGTCCTGCGCCTGGCGGCCCGGGGGCTCTCCAACAAGGAGATCGCCGCCGGCCTGGAGCTCAGCCCCCGGACCGTGCAGGTGCACCTGGCCCGGATCTTTCGCAAGCTCCGGGTGGCCTCCCGCACCGAGGCGGTGATCCACGCCCTGCGCCGGGGCTGGTTCCGCCTGGAGGACCTGGCATGACCGCAGTGGGCGAGCCCGGGACGAGGCCGCCGGCCGTCGCGGGAGCCGCCGCGGTCTGGGCTGGCCGGTTCCGGCGGCGCCTCCGGGAGCCCGCCTTCTGGATCGTCCAGGCTGCCGTGGTGTCCATCACGGTCCTGCACGTGGCCGTCGAGGCCTTTCGTCTGTTCGCGAGTCCCCCCCTCCTGGAGTCCGGCCTCCACCACGTGCCGGTCGTGCTCTACCTGGTGCCCATCGTCTACGCGGGTCTCCGCTACGGGTTCGAGGGGGCGGTCCTGACAAGCGCCTGGTGCTTCCTTCTCACCATCCCGAACGTCCTCGTCTGGCACGCGCGTGAGTTCGGTGGCGTCTCACGACCGGTGTAAATGACCGTCGGACGTAGCTCCTGGTGATCA
>CAYVCH010000150.1:0-6135 GCA_964449755.1 uncultured Actinomycetes bacterium | reverse complement strand
CCACGTAGACCCCGTTCTCCATCGCCCGGGCGCGCAGGTACACGCGCTGGTACTCGCGGTAGGGCTCCATGTTCGCCGTGGGAACCAGGATGAGGCGGGCGCCCCCGAGGGCGAGGGCTCTGGCCGCCTCGGGGAACTCGACGTCGTAGCAGATGAGCACGCCCACCCGGCCGACGGCCGTCTCGAAGACCTCCAGCCGGTCCCCGGGGGCGAAGGCGCCGGGCTCGCCCCCGAACAGGTGGGTCTTGCGGTAGGCACCGAGCAGGGGCCCGTCCGCGTCGAGGACGACGGCGCTGTTGTACGGTCGGCCCGCCGGCGCCCGCTCCGGCAGCCCGGCCACGGTGACCAGCCGGTACCGCCGGGCCAGCTCAGCGAGGCGCCCCACGGAGGGACCGTCGAGGGGCTCGGCCAGGCGCTCCAGCCGGTCCCAGACCATGTACCCGGTCAGGAACATCTCGGGGAACAGGATCGCCTCGGCCCTCCCCGCCGCCTCGGCCATGAGGGCCGCCGCTCGGTCCAGGTTGGCCGCCCGCTCGTAGCGGACGGGCTCCACCTGCGCCACCGCCAGCGTGAACCGCGACCCCATCACACCTCCTCGACACCTCGCCCGGGCCCCGACGCCACCCGCGCCGGGGCCCGGCCGTCGAGCCCACCCCCTCACTCGGGCGGGATCTCCGCGAAGGCCTGCTCCACCCGGATCCCGCGGCCCCGCTGGATCGCCTTGGCCCCGTAGTACCACACGAAGCCGCTGGCGAACACCAGCGGGATGACCCACTTCATGATCGGCACGTTCTGGACGCCCACGATGGGGTCCACCCAGAACGTGTACTCGGCGACCACCAGGGCCACGACCCCCACGGCTCCGAGCACCGAGATCCGCGGGATCCCCGCGATCCGCTCCCGGAGCGGGGAGGTCTCGAACAGGTCGGGCCGCCGGTACGGGAAGGCCACCGCGGCCACGCAGGTCAGGATGAAGGAGACGATCCACCCGAAGATGCCGGCGATGTTCGTGACCCACCCCTGCACGTACGCGATGAGCGAGACCTCGCCCAGGATCCCCACGAGCACGATGGACCAGGTCGGGGTGTGGGTCCTGGGGTTCACGTAGGCGATCCGCTCGGGGAACATCCGGTCGAAGGACCAGGCCAGCAACAGCCGGGTGGAGGCCAGGTAGTTGATGGGCAGCCAGACGTAGGTCCAGAAGATGAAGGAGAGCCCCAGGAAGGCCACGAGCACCGGGTTGCCCACGACCAGCATGCCCACCATCTCGTTGTAGGTGGGAGCGAAGGACATCCCCGCGGCCGACTGGAGGTCCTCCGGGAACAGCCAGCCCAGGGCCCCCAGCAGCTCGTAGCCGGCGGCCCGCACCATGAGGCCAATGAGGACCAGCATCCAGGCCGTCACGTAGAGGACGGACACCGGCATGCCGAGGAACTGGGTCTTCCTCGCCTGCCGGACCTCGCCCCCCAGCATGCTGGAGGTGATGGCGTAGAGCACGATGTACAGGGGCCAGGTCATGGACACGAGGGTCTGGTAGCCGGAGGACGGTGCCCCCGCCGCGTAGCCCTGCTCGGTGGCGAGGGCCACGACCCGGGCGGCGGCGTCCGGCGGCCCGCCGAGGGCGGCAGCGTAGTCGTTGAAGGCCCGGGTCATCCGCTCCGGGGAGGTCGTGAGCAGGATCAGAGCCGAGGCCACCAGGCCCAGCGTGGCCAGGGCGAAGGTCACGTTCTGGATCCGGAAGTAGATGCGGGTTCCCCGCCAGAACACGATCCCAAAGAACAGGATGAGCAGGGTCCCGGCGATGAAGATGCCCCACGAGGTGGAGAAGGCGTTGCCGAGGTTCACCAGGGCCCGGCTCCCCACGGACACCCCCAGCATGCGGAAGAAGCCCGTGAGCCCGTACTGCCCGAAGAAGGCGGCGGGGATGCCGACGTAGAGCGTCATCCACGCCACCCAGTTCCACCCGCTCACGAAGCCCAGGGCCGGGCTGAGGGTGCGGCTGATGTAGACGTAGTCCCCGCCGGAGCGTGGCATGACGGAGGCGAAGTACGCGTAGACGGCCGCCATGGGCAGGGCGATGAGGGCCGAGAACAGGGTTCCCCAGGGCATGCTGGCCCCCGGGTAGAGGGCCGGCACGAGGAGCAGCACGAAGGCCACCCCGATGCCGATGTTCTGGTTGTTCGTGTTGTACACGAAGATGTCCAGGACGCCGATGTCCTTCGTGAGGCCGGTGGCCTCCCGCACGAACAGCTTGGGCACGGCGCCCCCGGAGGCACGTTCCTGAGCCACGAGGATCCCCCCTTCCCTGCAGCCCAACGGCCGATCTCTAGCACACCTATCATGCGATAGGCAAGCCCCCTTCGCCCGGGCTCACCGGCGTTCCCGGTACCGGTGCTCCCCGCCCGTGGCCATTCCGCCCAGGACGTGGAGGACCATGTAGCCTGCCAGCCGGAGCGAGATGAAGCTCGGGTGGTCGTAGGCGGGAATCAGCTCGACGATGTCCATGACGGCAGGCCTCCGGCCGCCCACCAGCTCGCAGGCCCTGAGCATCTGTCGGGCCGACAGGCCCCCCGGCTCGGGCGCGTCGGTGCCCGGCAGGGCCGAGGCGTCCACCACGTCGCTGTCGAAGCTCACGTAGAAGGACTCCGTGCCGTCGGTGACGATGTCCAGGGCCTCGCCCACGACGGCCTCGATGCCCCGGTCCTCCACCTCGGCCATGCGGAACACCCGGATCCCGTGCTCCCTCACGAACTCCCACTGCTCGGGCGGGTTCAGACAGCCCCGGGCCCCGACGATGGCCACGTTCCGGGGGTCGCAGTTGGGCAGCTCGATCATGCGGGCCACGTGGGACCAGTTCGTGAAGGGCTCGCCGTTCACCTCGGGCTGGCAGTCGATGTGGGCGTCGAAGTGGAGGCACCCGAACTTCCCCTGCACCCGGGAGGACAGGGCCCGCCCGATGGGGATGGGGATCGAGTGGTCGCCGCCGATGCAGATGGGCATGGCCCCGGCGTCCACGACCCGGCCCACGGCCTGCTCGGTCGCCCGGCGGGACCGCTCGGCGTTGGCCGGGACGATCCCCACGTCGCCCACGTCGACCAGGTTGAAGGCCTCCACGAGGTCCAGGTCGAAGTCCCCGTGGTAGGAGAGGAACTGCTCCGAGACGTACCGCAGCGCCCGGGGGGCCGCGCTGGATCCCGACCGGTACACCGTCGCCTGGTCGTAGGGGACACCCAGGAAGGCCGCCTTCGCCCCCGCGGCGCCGATCTGCTCGGTCTCGCACGGGACCCACGGGACCCGCATGAACGACGGGAACCCCGACGACAGGAGCCTGGCCCGGTCGCCGGAGATGAACATCTCGCCCCTCGCCATCGCCTCCTCCTCGCCTCGGGTCGCCGCTCTCGCGGTCGACGGCTCGTTCCCGTCGCCGGCGTCTCCGACGTTTTCCGAAGACGCGGCAGCCGATGCGAACGAGGACCGGAGCCGTGCCGCAAGACCGCTTCTTCATCGTGTAACGTTCTGACGCCATCTCGACGAAACCGATAACATGAGCCCTGGGAGCATGGGGGACGTGGCGCGCCGGGCGCCGGAACCCGGGGGGCGGGCGAGGCCGGGCCGCAGGCTCGACGACCTGGATGCCATCGACGTCGCGATCCTTCGGCGGCTCCAGGAGCAGGGCCGGATCCCCAACGTGCGGATCGCCCGCGAGCTGGGCATCTCGGAGCCGACCGTCCGCAAGCGGATCGAGCGCATGATCGGCGACGGCATCATCAAGGTCGTCGCCGTCCTGGACCCGCGGAAGACCGGCTATGCGACCGACGTCGTGATCGGGATGCGAGTGGAGCCGGGGCGGGCGCTGGAGGTGGGCCGCGCCCTCTCGGCTCGGGACGAGGTCGTCTACCTGGGCTACGTGACCGGCCGCTACGACCTCATCGTCGAGATGCTGTTCCGGGACGACGAGGCCCTCTTCGGGTTCCTGGCGGGGGAGCTGTCATCCCTGAACGGCGTCATCAGCACCGAGACCTACCACGTCCTGCGGACCGAGAAGATCAACTACGACTGGAAGCTACCGGCCGAGTTCGGCTCGCCGGCCGGCGACCCCGGGGGCCGCGCCCCTAGCCGCGGAGGCCGAGGACCAGGAGCCCGACGACGACCAGGGCGACGCCCGCCCACTGGCTCGGGGCGGGACGCTCGCGCAGCAGCGCCACCCCGCCCAGCACGGGGATCAACGTGAAGGTGGCCGAGGCGGTCACCACGACCGAGATGAGACCGAGCTCCGCGCCGCGGACGTACATGCCGGTGCCGAGGACGTCCGCCAGCCCCACGGCGACGGCCCCCGAGAGGCCGGACCCGTTGGCGGGTCCCTGCGGGCGCCCCTGGACCAGGAGGGCTCCGACGAGGAGGAGGCTCCCCGCCGACCGGGAGATGGCGAGGGCGACGAGCCAGCCCACCTGCTGGCCCACCCGCCCCAGGATCAGGGCCGCGACGCCAAAGAGCAGCGTGGCGGCGGCCCCGAAGGGCACGCCCGGGCCGGCCAGCCCGCTGCGGCCGAGGGAGCGGACGTCGGTCGCCGTGAGCACCGCCCCGAGGAGGGTGGCCGCGATCCCCGCGGCCACCGTCCCCGACACGGGCTCGCGGAAGAGCGCCACCGCGAGGACGACGGTCACGGCCCCGTAGGCGGCCCCCAGGGGCGCCACCAGAGCCACCGGGCCCAGCCGCAGACCGTGGAAGACCGACGCGTAGGCCGCCGCCGCGACGGCCCCGTTCAGCACCAGCCACCCGACCTGTGCCGCCGTGACGTCCCACGGGGGCCGGGCGACCAGGGCCAGGGCCCCGAGGGCCGCCACCGACGTGACCTGGGCCACCACGGTGGTGCGCAGGGAGCCGATCCGGCGCGCCACGAAGGCGGCACCGAACTCCGAGATCCCCCAGCCCAGCGCGGCCCCGAGCCCGTAGATCACGCCCCAGATCCTCCTGCCCCGGGGACCACCGTCCCCTCAGGCCCGCAGCCCGAGGAGGACCAGGCCCCCCACGACGAGGACGATGCCGGCCCACTGGCTGGCGGCGATGAGCTCCTTGAAGACGCCCACCCCGACCGCCGCGGGCACCAGCGGGTACGTCGCCGACACCGCGGCCGCCACGGAGATGTGCCCGACCTCGCTGGCCCGGGCGAAGGCCGCCAGCCCGACCACGTCCAGGGCCCCGACGAGCAGGGCCAGGCCCACGTCCCGGGCTCGGCCCCGCGGGTGGGGCGAGCTCCGGGTGGCCGCCAGGACCGGGAGCAGGACCGTCACCGAGCCCAGGCGGACGAGCAGGACCGACGGCAACCAGCCCAGGCGCCGGGCGAACAGCCCGAGGACGAAGGCCCCGACCCCGAAGGCCACCGCCGCCGCCAGGGCGTGGGGGACGCCCGACCGGCCCCCCGGGATCCCCCGGCGCCCGGCGCGGGGGTTTCCGGACGTGAGCAGCACCCCCACCAGGGTGAGGGCCACCCCCGCCGCCGCCGGGGCCGACAGGGCCTCCCGGAGGATCAGGAGCGACAGCACCACCGTCACGGCCCCGTAGCCGGCCCCGATGGGGCTCACCAGGGCCAGCGGCCCGAGCTCCAGCCCCCGGTAGAAGGCGAGGTACCCCACAGCACCGAAGACCCCGGACGCCCCCAGGACCAGGAGGGGGAGCCCGAGGCTCAGCCCTGCGGGCCAGGCGGTCACGGCGAGGACCGACAGCAGGAGGAGCCCGGTGAGCTGTCCGACGACCACCGCCCGCCGGCTCCCCAGCCGCCGGGCCGCCACCGCCGCCAGGAGGTCGGCGACCCCCCAGCCGAGGGCGGCGGCCAGACCGTAGATCACGCCGGCGACCTGGCCTCGGCCAGCGCGTCCACGGCCACGGCTCCCCGCTCCATGACCAGCAGCGGGTTCGCCTCCAGGGCGACCAGGCGGTCCCGCAGGTCGTGGGCGGCCCGGGCCACGGCCTGCACCGCCCGGGCCACCGCCTCCACGTCGTGTCGGCCCGGGTCCAGGCCGCACCGGTCCGCCCCCTCCTCCACGAGGGCCCGGGCCTGGCCACGCGTGAGGGGGGCCGCCGCGAAGGTGGCCTCCCCGGCCTCGGCCAGGGCCCCGCCGGGCCGGATCGTCACCG
>CAYVCH010000149.1:0-6136 GCA_964449755.1 uncultured Actinomycetes bacterium | reverse complement strand
CGGCCGACGATCTCCGCCGCCTCCTCCCGGGCCCGACCCAGGCGCTCCTCGGCCTCGGACCCCGTGCCCGGAGATGCGGCGTCCCCGGACTCCAGGGCCTCCACGCGCTCCCGCAGCGCCCGGTTCTCCTCCAGCACCGCCTGCATGGCCTCGGTGAGCTCGTCCAGGAACTCGTCCACGTCCCGCTCGTTGTACCCGCGAAGGGACAGGCGGAACTCCTTCTGCTGGATGTCCAGGGGCGTGATCCGGGGAGCGCCGGGCTCGGCCGGCGCCGCCTCCTGCTCCCCGCGCGCCTTGCGCTTCCAGATCGCCATGGGCTCCCCGCCGGGCCTAACAGCCTATAACAGTGCGCACCACGGCCAGGACCACGAAGGCCACGATGATCGACAGGTCGAGCCCCACGGCCCCCATCCGCACCGGCGGGATCATCCTCCGCAGGGGGGCCAGGAGCGGCTCCGTCACGTCATCGATGAGGTCCAGGACGGTCCGGCCCGGCCCGGCGATGGGCCGCCGGAAGCCCAGCAGGTAGGCCCAGGACAGGATGACCCGGGCGAACAGGACGACCGTGTAGACGGTGAGGGCGACGCAGAGCAGCCGCAGGAGGGGGCTGGTGACGGCGACCATGGCAGCGGGGTGGGCGACCCGGCCCAGGCCTCAGAACTGGTTGTAGAAGGCTCCACCGGCGATCCGCTCGCGCTCCTCCGCCGAGACCTCGACGCCGCCCGGTGTGAGCAGGTAGACGCGGTTGGCCACCATCTCGATCTTGCCGTCCAGCCCGTACACCAGGCCGGAGGCGAAGTCCACCAGGCGCCGGGCGATGGTGTCGTCGGTCCCCTGGAGGTTCATGATGACGGCCACCCCCGCCTTGAACCGGTCCGCGACCTCCCGGGCCTCGTTGAACCGCTTCGGCTCGGACTTGTGGATGGCCGAGCCCGCCTGGGGCCGCGGCGCCGGGATGGTGCGGACGATGCTCTCGGCCTCCCGGTCCGTCTCCGGCAACCGGAGCGGCTCGGGCCGCCGCATGGGCCGCACCCGCGCCGGCTCCGGCTCGGGCCCCACCTCCTCGAGGCCCTCGTACTCGTCCTCCTCCACCAGCCCCAGGTAGCTGAGGGTCTTCTTCCACACGCCGGCCATGGGTCTCCTCCTCCGCCTCGTCTACGTATCCCGCGGCCGCTCGCCGAAGAGAGCCGTCCCGATGCGCACCATCGTAGCGCCTTCCCCCACCGCAACCTCGTAATCCAGCGACATTCCCATGGACAGCTCCACCACCCCCGGAAGGCGCTCCCGCAGGTGGTCCCGAAGCTCGCGGAGGCGCCGGAAGTAGGGGCGGCTGGCCTCGGGCTCCGCCGGCATGGGCGGGAGGGTCATGAGGCCCACCAGCTCGATCCCGTCCAGGGAGGCCACGAGGTGGGCGAAGGAGTCCAGGGCCTCCGGCACCACACCCGTCCGGTGGCCGGTGAAGTCGACCTCGATGAGGGCGGGCAGGCGCTTGCCCCGGGCCGCGGCCCGACGGGCCAGGCGCCGGGTGGCCCGCTCCGAGGCCAGCGTCTCCACGACGTCGGCATGGTCGGCCACCTTGTGAGCGGTGTGGCTCTGCAGGGTGCCGATGAAGTGCCAGCGGCCGTCGGGGGCGGCGGGCCGCTTCCCGACCAGCTCCTTCACGTAGTTCTCGCCGAAGTCCGTCACCCCCGCCGATCGGGCCCACCGCACCCAGCCCGGGGCCACCGTCTTCGTGACGGCCACCAGCGTGACCTCCTCCGGGCTGCGGCCGGCCGCCTCGCAGGCCCGGCGGATGCGGAGACGGACCCGGGCCAGGTTCGCCTCCAGCCTCGCGACCTCCGCGGGCGAGGGCTCCGGGGTCACCGGGTCGGCGGGCCCGGACCCCTCCTCCGGCGGTCGCTCGATGGGGGCAGGCATGGGCGTGCAGGACGCTCCGACCTCAGCCGGCGGGACGGAGGGCCACGGCGGCCTGGCGGCCGGTGCAGCCGTCGCGGCGCCGGGAGAAGAACCGCCCCTCCTCGCACGCCGTGCAGACGTCGGCCACCTCGACCCGGCGCGCGCCCGCCGCGCGTAGGGTCCGCCGGACGGAGCCCGCCAGGTCCAGGGCCAGGCGCCCGGCCCGGCGGACGGTGACCGCCCCCCTGGGCAGAGCCCGGCCGACGGCGGCTGCCACGTCCTCGCCCACCTCGTAGTGACAGGGCCCCACCGACGGGCCGACCGCTGCGTGCACCCCAGCCGGGTCGTCGAAGTGGGCGAGGGCTCGGTCGAGGACGCCCGCGGCCAGGCCCCGCCAGCCCGCGTGGACCACCACCACCGTGGGCTCCCGGGAGGAGGCCAGGACCAGCGGCACGCAGTCGGCGCACGTCACGGCCAACGCCACACCGGGAGTGCTGGCCGCCAGGCCGTCGGCCCCGGCGATGGCACCCCGGGGCTCCAGGAACCCCGCCCCCGCCCGGCCCGGGCCCACCCGGACCACCCGGGGCCCGTGAACGAGGCCGGCCACGGCGAAGGCCGCCGTCCCCAGAGCCTCGGCCAGTCGCCGCCGGTTGGCCCGCACCGCCGCCGGGTCGTCGCCCACGGAGAAGGACACGTTCAGCTCCCGGAAGGGGCCCAGGCTCGAGCCCCCCGTGCGCTCGGAGAAGGCCGCCAGCACTCCCAGCCGCTCCAGCGCCCGCGACACGAGCGCGTACGCTCCTCCGCCCAGGGGTCGCCGGTCCACGCCTACAGCCTCCCACGCCCGCCCGCCGGGGGCCACCCGCCGGGCGCGAGGGGCGGGGAGGGTCCGAGGAGCGGGGGAAGGGCGCCCCTCGCTGCCTCCCCGCCCCCACGACCACGGGCCGCGCGGAGCGGTGGGCCGCTCAGCTCTTCAGGAAGTCCGGGATGTCCAGGTCCTCCTCGGCATCGAAGGTCAGCCCCTCCGACGCCGGGCCGAACACCTCCTCCTCCTCGGCCGCCGGGGCCTCCCCCCGGAGGACCGCCGGCAGCGGGGCCAGCTCCCCCTCCGCCTCGCCGGTGGCCCCTTCCTCCTCCAGCAGGCGGGCGAGGCGGCTCTCGCCGCGGGCTGGGGCCGTGAGCTTGTCGAAGCCCGCGGCGATGACGGTGACCCGGACCTCCTCCCCCAGGGCATCGTCCACCACGGCCCCAAAGATGATGTTGGCGTCGGGGTGGGCGACCCGCGTGATCGTCTCGGCGGCCCGGTGGACCTCGTGGAGGGTGAGGTCGGTGGGCCCGGCGATGGACAGCAGGAGCCCCTTGGCCCCGTCGATGGACGCCTCCAGCAGGGGCGAGGAGATGGCCCCCCGAGCCGCCTCCTCGGCCCGATCCTCACCGGAGCCCAGGCCGATCCCCATGAGGGCCGAGCCGGCCCCGCTCATGATGGCTCGGACGTCGGCGAAGTCCAGGTTGATCAGCCCCGGCGTGGTGATGAGGGAGGTGATGCCCTCCACCCCCTGGTACAGGACCTGGTCGGCGGTGCGGAAGGCATCCAGCATCGGCGTCTGGGGGTCCGAGATCTGCAGCAGCCGGTCGTTGGGCACCACGATCAGCGTGTCCACCGCCTTCTTGAGCTCGCTGATCCCCAGGTCGGCCTGCAGGGCCCGCTTGCGCCCCTCGAAGCCGAAGGGCCGGGTCACCACCCCGATGGTGAGGGCCCCGAGATCTCGCGCGATCTGGGCCACGATGGGGGCTCCCCCCGTCCCCGTGCCGCCGCCCTCGCCGGCGGTGATGAACACCATGTCGGCGCCCTTCAGGACCTCTTCGATCTCGTCGGCGTGCTCCTCGGTGGCCCGGCGGCCCACCTCCGGGTCCGATCCGGCGCCCAGCCCCCGCGTCGTCTCCCGCCCGATGTCGAGCTTCACTTCAGCGTCGGACATCAGCAGGGTCTGGGCGTCGGTGTTGATGGCGATGAACTCGACCCCCCGGAGCCCCGCCTCGACCATCCGGTTCACCGCGTTCACCCCGCCCCCGCCGATGCCCACCACCTTGATCACGGCGAGGTAGTTCTGTGGAGCTTCCATCATTGCCCTCCACCCCCCGGGACCGCACCCAGGACTAGCTGGGGGAACGCCGTTCCGAGCCGCCGAAGGCTCAGCCTCAACCTGAGAGTTACTGTCATATCTACCTCACACTAACCGGCTGACGCTACTACGAAATCCCAGGCCCGTCAAGGGTCCCGACCCTCAGCCCCTCACGTGATTGCGACGGATGGTGACAACCCCAGCGATGGCGGCCGCCTCCATGGGTCCCCCAAGGTCCTCGAACGGGTGAGGTCCTGCTCCCCTGACTGCACATCGGGACACTCCCTGGCCCGGACCCAGGCTGAACGCGACAGGGGCGGCGGGGACGACTCCGGGTGTGCGTGCAGCCGACCCCCGTTGGGCCCACGAGCGGGAGGACCACACGAAGGACCGGTCCCATCCCGGGACGCCACCCCCTTCGCCCACCTGGCCCGGCACCTCCGCTGCCACCTCGCGGGGTCCCGGCGACCCCGCGGTCCCGCGCTCGTCGACTCCCTCGTCCGGGGCGTCCGTGGCGGGCCGAAGCAGGCAGTCACCCGATCGAGGTTCGGCGGCAGCACCGCCGCCTCCCTCGGCGGCTCGCTGCTCACCTCGCTCCGGCCCAGCCGGCGGCTCCATCGCCCCCCGGAACCGCGGCCACTCCACGGAGTCCAGGGGGCTCTCCCATGAGGGCGGTTGGGGGGAACCCGGCCGCCCGTTTGGTTCGGCCCGGGAGGCGGGTGAGGCCACGCCCGAGAGATCGAGGCACGCCCGTCGATCCTCGGCCGCGATGTCCGCCCCGACCCCGATGTCGGGATGGCTCCGCGTGTTCTGTCCCGGCAGCCGACTCCTCGCCCGGAGCGCCCCTCGGACTCGATCCGCGACAGCGGGTCGGCGCCGGGGCTCCGCACCCACTTCATCGTCTGCGCCTACGGACGGGGCGGGCGCGCCGTCGCCCGCGAGCTCGAGCGGGCGGGCGCGCCCTTCGTGGTCGTGGACCCCCTCGAGGAACTCGAGGAGCGCATGGTGGCCCACGGCGTCACCTACCTGATCGGGGACCCGTCGCTGGAGCTCGTCCTCCGGGCCGCCGGAGTGGAGAGGGCCCGGGCGCTGATCTGCGCGGTGGACTCGGACGCGACCAACATCTACATCGCGCTCATGGCCCGCTCGCTGAACCCGCGCCTGTTCATCGTGGCCCGCGCCTCGGACCCGGGATCGGACGACCGCCTCCGCCGGGCCGGCGCCGACCGGGTCGTTTCGCCGTTCGTGGAGAGCGGGCGCCACATGGCGGCCATGGCCCTCCGGCCGGGCCTCGTGGACGTCTTCGGGATGCACACGACCGGCCCCACCTCCCTCGCTCGAGCTCGAGGAGATCGCCGTCGAGGAGGGCGATCCCCTGGACGGCGCGACAGTGGCGGAGGCGGCCCGCCGGGGGCCGGTCCTCGCCGTCCGCCGCCCGGGCGGCCAGGTCCTCCCCAACCCGCCGCGCGACCTCCGCCTGTCGGCAGGTGACCTCCTGCTCCTGCTCGCGGGAGGCGCTGCCCGGGCCGGCTGAATGTCACGAAGAGGGGGACTCCTCGGCTTCGAGTGGGTCCTGTACGCCCTCCTGCCATCCACACGCATGCTGAGCAGGGCCTCCCTATGCGCCGGAGCCGCTCCACCGCCCCAAACGCGCGTTTCGTGCTCCTTACCCACGGATCTGGGTCTGATGCCCGACCCTGCCTTGGCGAATGCCTTTGGGGCTGTCGCCTGCCACGGTCATGGGGCCACCGTGAGCCGAGTCTTGCCACGGTCATGGGACCACCCAGCGTTGCATTGGGTCCGGTCAGGGAAGCTCGCCACGGTCTACGTCCGCCGGAGGGACTGGAGGAAGAGCACGGCCACGGCGCCCCGGATCCGCGGTCGCCCCATGTGGGAGACGTCGAGAGCCCCGCCTCCTTCCGGGTCGCGAGGGGCTCGCGGCCGTGCCCTCCCGAGGTGGCGGACCGGCATCTCCCGTCCCCCCAACTCCGTGGCTACGGCCCCCAGGGCGACGTGGCGGTCGAAGAGCGGGGTGGTTAGCGTCCCAGGATGTGGTGGAAATTACGGTTCTCCTCACCTTCGAGTGGGTAGTTCGACGGTGATCCCGCCACAACAGAGGT